>JAIYBD010000158.1 GCA_027488715.1 Bacteroidota bacterium
ATGAACCTCGATGTTTCTCCTGACGGAAAAACCATCATTTTCGATTTGCTCGGTGATATTTATTCCATGCCCGTAACCGGTGGCAAAGCAACTCCGCTCCGCACTGGAATTCCTTTCGAGGTTCAACCCCGATTCTCCCCCGATGGAAAATGGATTTCGTTCACTTCCGATGCCGGTGGCGGCGACAACATCTGGATGATGAAATCCGATGGAACCGGCGCCAAACAAATCACCAAAGAATCCTTCCGATTACTGAACAACGCCGTGTGGACTCCCGACGGGGAATACCTCATCGCCCGCAAACATTTCACCTCCGGCCGCTCTTTGGGGGCGGGCGAATTGTGGATGTACCATAAAACCGGAGGGTCGGGCATTCAGCTCACCAAACGCAAAAACGACCAGCAGGACTTGAATGAACCTTCCGTTTCCGCCGATGGTCGTTACGTGTACTTCTGCGAAGACATGTATCCCGGCGGTTATTTCCAATACAACAAAGACCCGAACAACCAGATTTTCGTAGTAAAACGCTACGACCGGGAAAAAGGAGAAACCAAAACCATCCTTTCCGGACCCGGTTCGGCTTGCCGCCCCACCATCGCCAAGGATGGAAAAACACTGGCCTTCGTAAAACGAGTACGCACCCAATCCGTGCTATGCCTCTACGATTTATCGACCAATAAAACTCAATCGTTGTACGACCAGCTCGACAAAGACCAAATGGAAGCCTGGTCCATTTTCGGAACCTATCCCAATATGGCCTTTTCCCCCGATCAAACCCATTTGTTTTTTTGGGCTGGCGGAAAAATTAAAAAAATCAACCTGAGCAATAAAGAAGTAACCAACATTCCATTTGAGGTGGATGCCAAAATTCCCGTTCGCGAAGCCCTTCACTTTAAAAACCAAGCCTTCAAGTCCGAAGTTCAGGTCAATGTGGTGAAAAATGTTCAACGCTCACCCGACGGAAAATTCATCTATTTTCAAGCCCTCAGCAGCATTTGGAAAAAAGAACTTCCCAAAGGGATTCCAACTTTGGTATATGAGGACAAAAATGCCCTACTATTTGAGCCTCAATTATCAGCCGATGGGAAAAAGATGGTCTTTGTTACTTGGAACGATGAAAGCATGGGAAGCATTCAATGGATTGATTTATCCAGCAAAAAAGTAACTACCCTGGTAAAAGATGGGATTTTTAGAGAACCCCAATTTTCGCCCGATGGAACCAAAATTTGCTACCGCAAAGACGGAGCCGATGGCGATTTGGGAATTCTTTATTCCAACGATCCCGGCCTTTATGTGCTTCCGCTTCAAGCCGGCGCAAAACCGCAACTCATCACCGAAGAAGGATTTGACTTGCTTTGGAAAAATAACCAAGAGATTTACTTTCAAACCTATGGAGGAGATGGAAAACTCTTCAAATCCATCAACATTCAATCCAAAGAAGAAAAATCACTTTTCACGTCAACCTACACCAATTCCTTTGTTCCAAGTCCAGATGGAAAATGGATCGCTTTTAAAGAATTGTATAAAGTGTACGTTGCTCCCTTGCCACAATCGGGGAAAATTTTCAATCTCAACAGCGATGTATCCCAAGTACCCTTGTCGTTGGTTGCCCCCAATGGCGGAGTGAATTTACACTGGACCGCCGATTCGAAAACGCTTTCTTGGACACTGGGCTCCAACTATTTTTCGGCCGACATGGAGAAACGTTTCCCCTATTTGGGTAAGGTAGATTCGGTTATTCCGGTAGATACGTTAGGAATAGAAATCGGATTGAAGGAAAAAGCGGATGTTCCAACCGGTAGAACTTATTTAACGAATGCCCGCATCATCACCATGAAAGGAAATGAAGTGATTGAAAATGGAACCATCGTAATTGAAGGAAATAAGATTATTCAAGTAGGTAAATCTTCCGATATCATCATTCCCGATGTGGTGATTGGCATCGATCTAAAAGGGAAAACGGTAATTCCTGGCTTGGTGGATGTTCATGCTCACGTTGGGCATTTTGGCGACAATTTTTATGCCCAAAAACATTGGCCTTACTATGCTAATTTATCGTATGGTGTTACAACTACCCACGACCCATCGACCAGTTCGGAACGTGTTTTCGGACTTTCAGAATTGGTGCAAACGGGAAGAATGGTGGGTCCGCGTGTATTCTCTACGGGTACCATTTTATACGGTGCCGATGGCGATTTCAAAGCGGTGATCAACAGCTACCAAGATGCCTACTTCGCTGTGAACCGCACCAAAGCCTTTGGCGCTTTCAGTGTAAAAAGTTACAACCAACCCCGTCGCGAACAGCGCCAACAAGTGATTGAAGCCGCCAACCGACTTGGAGTTCAGGTGGTTCCAGAAGGCGGCTCCTTCTTCTACCACAACCTTTCGCAAATCATGGATGGACACACGGGCATTGAACACAATGTTCCCATTCAAACTTTGTACAACGATGTGGTGACCCTTTGGTCAAAAACGAAAACCCACTACACCCCTACCCTCATTGTTGCTTACGGAGCCATGAATGGTGAAAATTATTGGTACCAACATACCAATGTTTGGGAGGAAAAGCGTTTATTGAATTTCACGCCGCGTTCGGTGATTGATCCGCGTTCTCGCCATCGCACCATGATTCCGGAAGAAGAATACGAGAACGGACACATTGCCATTGCGAAACACTGTAAAAAACTTGCTGATGCTGGTGTAAAAGTCAATTTAGGAGCTCACGGTCAGATTCAAGGCATTGGAGCCCATTGGGAAATGTGGATGTTGGCGCAAGGAGGCATGAGTTCCTTGGAAGCCCTGCGATGCGCCACCCAAAACGGGGCCGATTACCTTGGCATGGGCGATCAAATTGGATCCATTGAAGCTGGTAAACTGGCCGATTTGGTGGTGATTGATGGCGATGTATTGAAAGATATTCGTCAATCGAAAAACATCACCCATACCATGATCAACGGAGTTCTTTACGATGCAAATTCCATGGATCAAATGAATGGAAGTGGTAAAAAACGCACACCTTTTTACTGGGAATTGCCCGGCTGCCAGGATAGCGGCACCTTGCATCACGGAAGTCAAAGCAAATGTTCCTGCCGTCATTAATTCGATTATCTTTGCAGCATGTTTACGGTCCCTAATCTCATTACTTTACTGAATTTGGTTTGCGGTGTTTTTGGCATCGCTTTGATGATTCAAGAACGTACGGTAGAAGCTTCCATGCTCATCGTTTTGGCGGGAGTGATGGATGTTTTGGACGGATGGGTGGCTCGTAAGCTGGGTCAAACCTCTTCGATTGGAAAAGACCTCGATTCGTTGGCCGATTTGGTGAGTTTCGGTGTCCTTCCAGGACTATTGTTGATGAACTACATCCAAGAAATTCTTTTGGCCAAGTTGTACAACGAAGCAACGGTGTCTTTTTCACGGGCAGAAGCCCTTCAAGACCCGTTGATGCTGTGGAAATACGTTGGGCTTCTTTTGCCCATTGCGGCCGCCCTTCGCTTGGCCAAATTCAACAACGACCCCCGTCAGGGAAAACATTTCTACGGTGTCCCCACTCCGATGGCGGCCTTGTTTGTGGCCGGAATAGCGAGCATGATTTTCGTTTTCTCCGTTGATCCCAACGATGAAAAAAACCTGAAACAGGTCTCATCCATTGAAACATTGAAAAAAAACGATCGCATCTTTATGTCGGTCGGAAAAACGGAAACAAGTACCGATCTATTTTGGAAAGCCGAAATCAAAGAATTGGCCGATTCGGGAATTCTGTTGGTGCAGGGGCCTAAAAAATACCGACTTCCCGTTGTTGAAATGAATCAGAAAATCTCTGGAGGTGAGGTGTATGTTAAAGCCACCGGATTTTTCAATGGTTATTTCTTTACGTTGACAGGTTTGATTTTATCGGCCTTATTAATTTCGATTTTGATGCTGGCGGAAGTTTCCATTCTTGCCGTAAAACAACTGCCCGAAAGGATTTGGAAAATTTCCTTTTTTGCCGGTTGGGGCATTGTTCTCTTTGGCGGTGCTTTCCTACATTGGAGCATGGTTCCATCTTTTTCTCACCCCGAAGGAACGGGATGGCTCATTCGTTTAAGTTTAAATACACCAATCACGGCTTTGCTATCTGCCTTGCCGTTCGCGTTGGTTTTTCATCTCCTATTTTCATTGATTTATTTCTCGCTAAAACCTCAACAACATGAAATTTAAAGCTGAAATCGCTGTAATGCCTCACGATGCTTTGTTGGATCCTCAAGGAAAAGCCGTTCATTCTGGATTGACCAATTTGGGATTCCATGCTTTGAACGATGTTCGCATCGGCAAACACATTACCCTTACTTTGGAAGCGAACGATGAAGCCGCTGCCTTAGCCCAAGCCAAAGAAGCTTGCGAAAAATTGTTGGCGAATCCCATCATGGAAGGATTTCGCATTTCGGTTCATGCCCTGTAAATGAATCGCTTTTTTAGCGTTTCCCTCTTTTTTCTTACTGGAACTTTCACCGTTCTGGCCCAAGACACTGTTTTCGCTCGGAAAACCCTTGAAATTCTTTACAGCAAGAAATTCGCCGTTCGCGGTTATGTTCACCACGGACAAGAACGCGCTGCAGATTGGATTCTGAAGGAATTTGAAAAAGAAAAGCCTGCTCAAGTTGGAATTCAGGAATTCAACGACCAAGTCATCATCTTCAAGAAGAATCCCAGCTTAATCATCGATGGAAAGAAGATGAACCTCGGTTCCGAATGGTTGCCCGATGCCGATGCGCCACCTCTTTCAGGAAATTTTAAGGTACAAATTCTCGATTCGAACTTCTTTGCTCATTCAACCCAAGTTGTTGGGAATAGCATTCTCTTCGCTCCTTCCTCTATAAGAGCAAAAGCGCAAAATTTCGCTCAAAAAAATCAAAGACCACTGCTGATTTACGGCAATCAGCCGCCGTTGTGGACGGTGAAACGTTCGTTTTCGAAGTCGAGCGCACTTTATTGGAAAGGTAATTTTTCAGAACCTCCAAAAGATGTGAAGGTTTCCATTCACTCCAAAATTAAAAATCACACCTTTCAAAATGTTTGGGCAGTTCTTCCCGGAAAATCAGATTCCATCATTTTGATTTCGGCGCACTACGACCACTTGGGCCAATGCGGCCCGGTGATGTTCCCAGGCGCCAACGATAACGCTTCGGGAACAGCCATGATGTTGGATTTATTCCATCATCTTTCCAAGGAATACCGACCTTACACGTATGTATTTTGTGCTTTTTCAGGAGAAGAAGCCGGATTATTGGGATCTTCTTACTTCGTAAAAAATCCGACCGTTTCCTTGGAAAAACTAAAGTTTGTGGTGAATTTAGACTTGATGGCAACGGGGGAAGATGGAATCACGGTGGTGAATGCCCATCAAGAAAAAGAAATTTACCAGCGCATGTTGGAAATCAATAAGGATGTTGGCTTGCCTCAAATCGCAGCACGCAGCAACGCCCCCAATTCCGATCATTATCCGTTTACTCAAGCCGGATATCGGGCCATTTTCTTGTATGCCCAAGGCCCCAGCGTGAAAGCCTATCACCATCCCGATGATGTACCTGAAAAGGTGCTTTGGAAGGGATATCACCAAATTTTTCATCTCATTCATACCCTAATTCAATGAGCGGACAAATCATTTTCGTACCTACCCCGATTGGGAATTTGGAAGACATGACCTTTCGCGCCATTCGGGTGCTGAAGGAGGCCGATGTTATCCTAGCCGAAGACACCCGAACATCGGGCAACCTGATGAAACATTTTGAAATCGGGACTCCCCTGAAGTCGTTTCACATGCACAACGAACATCAGGCCGTGGGCTATTGGGTGAGTCAGGCCGTGGAAGGAAAAACCATCGCCGTGGTTACGGATGCGGGAACTCCGGGCATTTCCGACCCCGGATTTTTATTGGTGCGTGAAGCGGTGAAAAACGGAGTTGAAGTATGGTGCTTGCCCGGAGCTACGGCCCTCATTCCGGCTCTGGTGGTATCGGGATTGCCCACGGATTCGTTTGCCTTTTTGGGGTTTTTACCTCAGAAGAAAGGAAGGCAAACGGCCATCAAGAAACTTTTGGAAGAAACGAGAACGGTGGCCTTGTACGAATCGCCCCACCGCATCCACAAGTTGGTGGAAGAATTGATCGCGTTGGGCGGTGGTGAAAAAGAAATTTCCATTTCCCGAGAGATATCGAAAAAATTTGAAGAAACCATTCGCGGAACGGTTTTAGAGGTTTCCGAACGAATCAAAGGAAAAGAGCTCAAAGGTGAAATGGTGGTGGTGATTCACTAAATCCCTTCCCATTCTTTGGTGGCGATTCGATATTCATTCAAGTTTAATCCATTTTCCTCATACTCGTGAATCTTGGTCATTCCACATTTTTGGAGAATACGATTGGACGCTCGATTTTCCACCTGAGCGGAAGCGTAGATTTCTTTCAGATTTAAAGCTTTAAAGCCATAGTCTAACGAATGCCAAGCCGATTCAAAGCCAATTCCACGATTCCAAAATCTTTCTAAAAGTCGATACCCCACATCCACATATTCCAATTTTCCATTCAAGGGTTCTTTCACCAGTTTTAGGCCGGCCCAACCTACGAATTCTCCTGTTTCCTTCAACTCTACAGCAAAACGACCGAAACCATTTTCTTCCACTTGTTTTTGAACATGGGAAATGATGTTAATGAGAAATTCTCGATCATTAACAGGATTATTTCCTAAAAAACGGTGAACGTTGGGATTGCTATCCAATTCCCACATTCCATCCAAGTCGGAATGCAGTAATGGACGTAAAATGAGTCGCGGAGTTTCAATCGAAATCATTTTCATGCATTAATCAACACCCAAAAATTCCTTCAGAATCGCTACCCCTTTTCCGGCTCCTTCGGGAATGATGGTGATGTGAGAAGGCGTTGGAGCCGGATTCGGATCGATGTAATACACCACCGCATCCGGCCGTGCCTCGTACAACAACCCGGCTGCCGGATAAACCTGCAAAGAGGTGCCGATGATAACCACATATTCGGCTTTTCGAACCCAATCGGCTGCTTCCTGCAATTTAGGAACATCTTCCCCAAACCAAACGATGAACGGCCTTTTCATGTGACCATGGGGACACAATTCATCTTCTAAAATCGGAGCATCCCCAATTTCTTCCACATATCCGCAGTATTCATCCATGCAACTCGCTTTTGAAAGCTCGCAGTGCAAATGAATTACCGTTTTACTTCCCGCTTTTTCATGGAGTCCGTCCACATTTTGGGTGACGACGACCACATCAAATTCTTTTTCTAAATCCACCAAGCCCAAATGACCGGCATTGGGTTCGCACTTTAGGGCTTGGGATCGACGTTGATTGTAAAAATCGTGCACAAGGGCCGTATTATTTAAAAACCCATGGGGAGAGGCCACGTCTTCAATGCGATGATTTTCCCACAAGCCGTTGGCGTCGCGGAAAGTTTTAATGCCGCTTTCCGCGCTAATTCCTGCACCAGAAAGAACGACTAAATGCGGTTTATTCGACATAAATCTTTTGAATTCCTTTTCCTTCAGCCGTTTCCATGTTAAGCAAATACATTCCTTGGGCCATTCCCGAAAAATCCAAACTCTTCACTTGTATTCCCGCCGAGAACACTTCTTTGGGAAACGTTTTTACCACTTTCCCCTGAACATCCACCAATTGAAATTGCACCACGCATGAGCTTTCCAGATAAAACTCAATGTTACCTCGGCCTTTGACCGGGTTTGGATAAAATTTCAAGGGAAGTGTTATCGAATTTGATCCCACATCCTTCGAACCCAACGCCCGATTTTCATCGCCAGTGACATAAGGAACATACGTGAGGTAATTCAAAAACATTTCATCGGTGGTACCTTCTCCCCAAGTTACTAAACGGGGTGGATTGCTGGGATTCAAGGGGTTATTGGTGGTATTGTCGTAAGTAGCTTCAACGATAATATTGGACAAGGCCGGAATTTTTACAAATTTTGGAAAGGTGTACGAGCCTTGCCAATTGAAATCCCAATCATCTATTTTGATGAGCGGAATGGTGTCGTTCCGAGGCGTTACAGCATACGTTTTCCAAGATTTTCCAAGCAGATGCGCGTGCGGATAGACCGACATAAGTGAAATGTCGTAGGGCACGCGACGGATGGCTCGGAACATAGGCATGGTATTGGGCTGAATCACAAAACTATTGGCGCCATTCGGGAAATCGTACGGATTCGCAGCATAGGTGATGGCTTGACGAGTTACCGTTCCTTGGGCAAAAAAGATGTTCAAGGAAGATCGATCGGTGTCGGAAACGGGGGAAGGAGCGTAGTGGATTTGCACCACGATATCGGCATTGGCGGGCAAACGTTTCGCAATTCCCGAAGGGTAACGAAGAACTTGGGAGCCCGGGGTATAGCCGGTAAATTCGCCTTGAACATCGGCATTGAAGCCGAAGCCGGGGTAGCCATAACCGGCATATTGCTGGTCTTTCCGGCGAGCAGTTCCCGTGGTATCGAAGCCAATCAAAGCGTGGTGAACAACTTTTCCGTTTCCAGGACGGAATTCAATGGCCGCAATTTGACGGTCTTGCAAAAGTCCACTAGGAATCACGAAATTGCGGTATTCGTCGGTATTGTTTCCTTGGATGGTGTAGGTTTGCGACATCGATAATACCAAGTTGGGCGTTCCCAATTGAGAACCCGTAGGGAACGTTGGCGCTGGGGGTTCAAGGGTAGAATCGCCACGGGGCTTTCCTTGGGCCACCCAATCCTGCAATTTTTGAATATCGGCGGCACTCAGTCCACGCTCACCGATAAAATGGGAGTAATTGCGATCGGGTTTCCACGGTGGCATGCTCCGTTGTTGGGTAACATAAGCGATCATGTTGCCGAATTGAGCCACCTGTTGGTAATTGGTGAAGGGCATCGGCCCAACCTCTCCGGCTCGGTGGCAGGGAGTACAATTGCTATAAACGAGGGGAGCCACATCGGTGGCGAAGGTGACGGGCTGCGCTTGCAGGCCAATCATCGCAAAAGAAAAAACAAGAATAAGGAGGTTTTTCATTGTTTTAGGATTTAGGTAAAGATAAAAGACAACCCACGGGTTTTATTTCGTTAACAGGTTTTGTTGAAGATTTTTCGAGGATGGTTTGGAGGTAATGATTTTGAAAGATGATGCGCCGCTTTCCGGGAGAAACAAACGCATCGTCGATGGCGCCTCGGTAAACGATTTCTTGATTCCTCCAAACCACCACCGAGGGCGAAACGGCAAAGGGTTGATCAGCATTCCAAACCTCCAAAGCGGCGGGTTCAAGAAGGATAGCTGCGTGGGAAAGTTGATGTTTGGAGAGGTATTGAACGGCGGCAAGGGAGTCGTTGGAGTTGGGAAAAACAAAGGTCCAACGAACGCTAGGAAAATCATGTTGAAGCTTTCGGAATGTTGGTCCGTAAAATTGAGCCATCGGACAGGCTTCAAGCAAATAAACGTGTACGTCGGTTTGGGCCTTGGCAAGGAGAACAAAAAAAGACAAACAGAAGGCCCAAAGGAGTTGCATACCTAGTGAAGACAAGGTACGTAGATGTTGGTTTAAGTAAGCTAAAAAAATCAAACCTTTTTTTTATTGTTTCATGGGGTTATTTTTGCTTCGCAACCCGAAATATGATTTTCAATTCATTTGAATTCCTGATTTTTTTGCCCCTCGTTTTCCTAATTTATTGGTTAATAGGTTCAAAAAAAACGCAATGGCAAAATAATTTTATTGTTGTTTGCAGCTACTTTTTTTATGGTTGGTGGGATTGGCGTTTTGTTTTTTTACTTCTTCTTTCAACGTTAATCGATTATTATTTTGGAATTATTGTTCATCAGACTCAGGATTTAAAAAGGAGAAAGACCTTCTTATGGCTAAGCATTTTGAATAATTTAGCCGTACTTTTTTTCTTTAAGTATTTCAATTTTTTTACCGCTTCTTTCTCCCAACTTTTTGAAGGATTTGGAATGAAAATTCATCCCTACACGCTGGATATTCTATTACCAGTTGGGATTTCTTTTTACACATTTCATGGGATGTCGTATGTTTTCGATGTTTATCACCGAAGAATTGAACCTACCAAGCATTTTGGGAATTATGCTTTATTTGTTAGTTTCTTTCCGTTATTGGTTGCAGGGCCCATAGAACGTGCCTCTCATTTACTTCCTCAAATTACCCAAAGGAGAATATTTAGAACGCATCAAGCCATAGAAGGTCTTAAATTAATTTTATGGGGCTTTTTTAAAAAAGTGGTTTTAGCAGATACTTTAGCACCCATTGTTGGTGGTGTTTTTGATCATTATGAAGATCACTCAGGAATATCGCTTCTTATCGGTGCCATTTATTTTTCATTTCAAATTTATGGTGATTTTAGTGGTTATTCAGATATTGCGTTAGGCACGGCCAAATTATTTGGCTTTGAGCTTCTTTCCAATTTTAAGTTTCCATATTTCTCCCGTGATATTGCCGAATTTTGGCGAAGGTGGCACATTTCCCTTTCCTCTTGGTTTCGTGATTACGTGTATATTCCCCTTGGTGGTTCCAAGTTTGGGAAGAAAAAAGCCGTTCGGAATACGATTATCATTTTTTTAATAAGTGGCTTTTGGCATGGCGCATCGTGGAATTTCATTATTTGGGGAGGTATCCATGCCCTCCTTTTTATTCCATTGTTATGGTTAAATCGAAACCGAAAAAATATTTCAGAAGTGGTTGCTTCAAACCGATGGTTTCCAAACTTTCGTGAACTCCTTTCCATGGGGTTAACATTTGGATTAGTAACCTTCGCATGGATTTTCTTTCGATCGCCAAACCTAGAAACTTCATTCGGAATCCTTCAAAAAATCCTCACAATGGATGGCAAAAAAATCGACATTTCACTGAATGAATTCCATTTGATTATAATCGTTATTTTGGTTGATTGGGCCCAGAGAAAAGATGAACGAAAAGTACTTCGATTCCCTAAATGGATTTTAGTACCACTTTCATTTTCTTTCCTCGATCAAATCATTGCTTCCATGCTTCATTTCTCAGAGCAGGAATTCATTTACTTTCAATTTTAACCATGAAAAAGTTTATTCAAAAATGTTTTTTTTGGTTCAGCATGTTTTTGATTTATAAACTTGTGATTGGAACTTTAATGCTCTCGGGAACAAAGGAACCGCTCCATTCAGATTTAGGTGTGAGTGGAAAAAAACAAGATATTATAGTTGGATCTTCCAATGTATACATCAACTACGACTATCAACGGATGAATGAAATGAATTGCCGCCCAATCCGTTCGTGTTGGATGCCGGCGTCTTATGGGGCGGCATTAAATTTGTACAAACTCAACCTTGTTGCCAAAAATGGTGATCGACTGGTGGTCGAATATCCCTACCATTGGTATTTATTCGACCTAATGGCTCCCCATAATGCTTCATTTTATTCCAAAGCTAACCTTCCCTTCTACACCTTTTTTGCTCAATATTTCCCAACCGATTTTATTGGACATACCGCCATGTTTTCCATTTTTCAACCTGAATTATGGACGTATCTCCTGCAAACAAATTCGAACCCAAACCAGAATCCATCATCCTCTTCTTTGTCTTTTAAAATCGATGTTGACTCTTCATATTACACATGCAATCAACTGAATTACAAAAGAATAAAACACAACATCCAAGCAAATACTTACCAAGATTTTCAATTTAAGAAAATTGTTCGTCACTTTCAATCCCTCAAAAAAGCTAAAAATCTTGAAGTTTATTTCAACTATCCGGCTATGGAAAAAGGGAACTATTCGGTTAACGAAGAATTGATTCAAGCAGTTGGAAAATATTTCCCAACCCTAACCACTTTTCAAGAATCTATCTGGGAACACCCATTCCAATTCGACCAGCGTTACCACCTCAATGCGTGTGGTGCAGAATTAAATTCTAGGCGTTTGGCCAAAAGATTGGAATTTTCAACTTCATCAAGATAAAATTTTCAAACCAAATAAGTACAAACTCAACTTCATTTTTTAAACGAACTTCTTACCTTTATTCCATGAAAGTAGCTGTGGTAGGAGCCACCGGATTGGTGGGCAGCAAAATGTTGCAAATTCTGGAAGAACGACAATTTCCCGTTACCGAATTGATTCCGGTGGCGTCGGAAAAATCGGCGGGGAAAACCATCGTATTTCGAGGGAAACCGTACACCGTGGTCACCCTCGAACAAGCCGTTGCCCTCGCTCCTAACGTAGCCTTGTTTTCGGCAGGAGGAACCACCTCCAAAGCTTGGGCGCCGAAATTCGCCGCTGCGGGATGCACCGTCATCGACAACTCCTCGGCTTGGCGCATGGATCCTGAAATCCCGCTCATCGTGCCCGAGGTCAATGGAAACACGCTAACAGCACAACATAAAATCATCGCCAATCCCAATTGCAGCACCATCCAAATGGTTTTGGCCCTGCATCCCATCCACCAAAAAAATCCCATCCATCGCATTGTCGTTTCCACCTACCAATCGGTAACGGGAACGGGGAAAGCCGCGGTCGATCAACTCGAAAATGAAATCAAGGGAATCGAAGGGCCCATGGCCTACGCCCATCCCATCTTCAAAAATGCTATTCCTCAAATTGATGTTTTTTCCGACGACGATTATACCAAGGAAGAACTGAAAATGATGCG
>JAIYBD010000138.1 GCA_027488715.1 Bacteroidota bacterium
GCGCCATTACATCCAGCAATAATATAAAGCCGTTTAATACTCATCTTTCAAAGGTAATACGTTATAGCATTTTTTAATCTTCATTCTTTAGCCCCATCCCCTACTTTCATCATCCATTTTAGTTCATTTAAGGCGTTTTGGTTGGTTGTTTTGGAAGAAAGGGGAGCCCTAAAAAAGCCTTACAGAAATGTAGGGCTTTTTTATTTCCCGAAAAATCTTCATCAGAGGGTCGTCCCGCGGTATCGCGGGACAGGGGGAGCCCAAAAAAAGCCTTACAGAAATGGATGGCTTTTCATGAAACAGAGTTCGGTATTTTGTAACTTCGTTTTCAATCATTATTTTTCTTCATCAAAAATTCAAATTATGTATCGGGAAATACCCATAGACAGAGAAAATCTTACCTTGATGGGTGTAAAATTTCCAGATATTGCTGCCTTGGAAAGTACGGCAAATGCGATAGGCAGCAACATGTTTGAAGGTTTTGAACCCAACCAAAAATCAATCGAAATAATTCGAGATTACATCTTAGGAAAAATTACACTGTCTGATTTAATTGCAATTGCAAAAGCCAAGGATTATGTCTGATGGCTACCAATATATTGATGCTAAAAACGCATATATTAACCCTGTTTCGGGCGTTTTAAAAAACATACCCAACCTGGTCGAAGAATCAGATTTGCTGTTTTTTGAAAGTAGTGCTGTGTCTAAACGACTCGAAGAATTACATTCACAACCCATTAAAATCGTTGATTCAAGTTCTCTCTTAGAAATACACCGTCATTTGTTTCAGGATGTTTACGAATGGGCGGGAAAGGTTCGAACCGTTAACATTAGTAAAAATGGAAAGCCCTTTTTTAATGGGGAGCGCTTTTCAACGGGGTTTCAATACATCGATTCATTATTGACGGAATTTGTAGCTATTCAACCTAATCATAAAAAAGCCATCGCTGAAAAATTAGCTGAAATTCTGGATAACATCAACTTTATGCATCCCTTCAGGGAAGGAAATGGTCGGGCCCAAAGGGAATTTATTAGAACGCTCGCTTTTCAAAAAGGATATTTTCTGAACCTCAATCCTCCCAACAATAAATTCATCTACGACCGTTATATGAAAGGCACGATTGAAAGCGATGTGCCATTATTAACGGCACTCATCTTTGAAGAACTTACCTTACGAGATTGAACCCATAGCTATCTTCTTATCGTTTTTTCAAATACTTTTTTCACTCCCCTTCCCTAACCTTCATCATCCATTTCAGTTCCTTTAGGACGTTTTGGTTGGTTGCATTGGTGTAAGATAGCTAAAATAGAAAGAGGTCATCAAAGACCTCTTTTTTCGTTTAAAAAAAATTCAGGAACAACCTTTTTGGTGGTCTATTTTCGATCAAGTACACTTTGGAATTAGCAAAAATTTTAGTTCATCGGTAAAGAAAAAAATCTACGTTGTTTAATCCTCTGAATTGGGTTCGGAATGCTTTAATTTTTGCCTTTATTTTCGACTCCCTTTATATCCCCAATTTACGCCCAAACCCACATACATAATTTCTGGTAATCCAATGCCAAATCGCAGAAAAAGCGGCTTTTGAATGGATTTTGTTCGGAACCCTAAATGAAGTGCTGGAAAAACGGCCTTTCCAATGGATTCGGTTACCGGTAGCATTATTCCTCCGTTCAATTCCAATCGTCCTTTTTGCCCTCCAGCAAGGGCCATTAATCCATAAGCACTTCCATATTTTCCAGAAGAGATAAACCCTGTGCCAAGGGAAAAATAATTTCTCACGAATTTTTTTCCCTTTATTATGTTTAACCCTTTTTCAAAATAAAAATTTGGAATTTCTCCATAATCAGCGATATTACTTAAGCCCATTTGTAGGGAAACTGAATTCGTGCTAAAGCGCGTTTCCTTGATAGAGATTAATGAATCATTAGATGTCTTTTTCCATGTAGGAGGAAATTTTTGAGCAAGGCAGGAATGAGAGACCATACTGAGAAAAATACCAAGCCCAGCAATAATCATTAAACTACTGTGTTTCAACTTTTTCATGTTCGTTACTTTTGAATTTTTTTAATTGAAAATTCTGGCTCGTCTCCTCCAATACAAACTCCTGTTTTATCTGTTTTATTTACGATTAACACGTACGTTGGATTTGAATATTTCCCATCACTAACCGTACATTCCAATTTAATTGAATCGGAGTCTTGCTTCACGATCTTATACGAACCTTCGTAATAAACCCTACGTTGATCTTCTAAGCTTGTTTGTTGTAAACTAACCACATGATTTTCTTTGAATAAGAATTTGTAATCACAGGAAGGAACAGGAGCTTTTTTACCTGCAACAATTAGGTCATCTCCATACTGGTTTTTCAAAAAGTAGCCCGGTTGCGTACCTTGATAAACCCCTAAAAAATCTGCTTCTAACTGAGGGGTATTTGTTTCTTCAGATTGAACTTTTTCATCTGTTTGGGTTTCAACCTTTGAATTTCCCTCGTTATTTCCACATGCAGATAACAAAAGGACTCCAGTAAGGAGAGTTGTGTGAAAAATAATTGACACTTTCATTCTAATTCGTTTTTTCAAATTTAGTCATTAATTTAAATTTTACAACTTATTTATCTTCCTTTTCAAACGACTTCATCATTAAGTATTATTGAAAACATTTATGATTGTTTGAGAAGTAAAGGCCCCCGCAAAACAAAACTAACTACCTTTGCTTTGACCTATTTCTACAACATGTCGACTAAATTCAAATCCTACCTAATTAAATACCGAAAGGAAATGATCGTTGGATTAATTTGCTTTCTCTTCCTACTACTAAAATCGCTTTTGTTTTCATGAATCATTACATCTCCATTACCGGTCTAAAGCCCAAAAATTTTATTTCAACTTTTCGATTTTGGAGTTTAGCCATTCCTTGCTTCCGACTCGCGCAGAAATCGAAGGGAAATGTGTTCTGCGAGACTAAAAAAATAAGCGGATTTCAATGCACGTTAACGGCGTGGGAAAGTAAAGAAGACATGCTTCGTTTCGTTCATTCTGAGTTGCATTTGAAGGCAATGCGCGCGTTCAACAGCATCGCAACCGGACGTACCTACGGGCAGGAATGTGAGGCGATTCCGAATTGGGAGGAAGCTTTTCAAATGCTTCAGGAAAAGGGAAAAGAATACAACTAAAAAAATCAAACGGTAGAGGATTGTGAAATAAAAAACGGTCTCGTCCTGAAATAGGTTTACACCAAAAAAGAACCTATGGAACGGTTATTTAACCTTTTAAGGACAATTTAAAAATGGTAAATTATTCTTAAAGGATGAAGAAACGCTGACGATTATCAAGAATCGGTCCCGTCCTAAAACGATTCCTCCATTTTACGATTTTTGGAAGTTCGTGGATCAAACGCGCTTTTTTCCCTAATTGCATAAACCGTTTGCCTTACAATTGCGGTCGTGTAAGATCCAAAAAACTTCCAATTCTGAGTCCTCACCAACAACAAAGCCCCGAATTTCTTCGGGGCTTTGTTATTTACTGATTGA
>JAIYBD010000052.1 GCA_027488715.1 Bacteroidota bacterium
CCCTTTTGCGGAGAGGGTAGCCCCCGTTTGCGGAGAGGGTAGCCCCCGTTTGCGGAGAGGATAGGCCCCGTTTGCTAGGGTAAATGGTCACTTTTAAAACAGAAGGATAGTCTCTGAGCTCGCCGAACGGCGGTCCCTAAACAAGGTCCGCAAACAAACATCAATAATACCCCAATAAAAAAGGTGGCCGAAACCACCTTTTTTCTATTTATCGAAACAAATTCCGCATTTCCACTTTCGCTAAAACCCTACCCCGCAACTCCGAAATCGGAATACGCTCCTGCTCCATGGTGTCGCGATCACGAACGGTAACCATGCCGTCTACCAAAGAATCGTGATCCACCGTTACGCACAATGGCGTACCGATGGCATCCTGACGGCGGTAACGTTTCCCGATGCTTTCCTTGGAATCAATCTGCGCATTCACATCGAAACGAAGTAATTCGAAGATCTCACGCGCTTTCTCGGGCAATCCGTCCTTGTTCACCAACGGCAAAACCGCCACCTTTACCGGCGCAATCGGAGCGGGGAACTTCAACACCTCCCGCGTACTGCCATCGGCCAAGGTTTCAACCTGGTAGGCCGTGGACAATACCGCTAAAAACAAACGGTCCAATCCAATCGACGTTTCCACCACATAGGGAATGTAACTCTCGTTCAGTTCCGGATCGAAGTAGCGCAATTTCTTGCCGCTAAACTCCTCGTGCTTGCCCAAATCGAAATCGGTGCGGCTGTGAATGCCCTCCAATTCTTTGAATCCAAAAGGAAATTTGAACTCGATATCGGCAGCAGCGTTCGCATAGTGCGCCAATTTCAAATGATCGTGGAATTTATACTTATCAGCACCCAAGCCCAAAGCCAAGTGCCATTTCATTCTTGCTTCTTTCCAATGCTGGTACCATTCCATTTCGGTTCCGGGGCGGACGAAAAACTGCATTTCCATCTGTTCGAATTCCCGCATGCGGAAGATAAACTGCCTCGCCACGATTTCGTTGCGGAAGGCTTTTCCCGTTTGAGCAATTCCGAAAGGAATTTTCATGCGGGCCGTTTTCTGCACGTTCAAGAAGTTCACGAAAATTCCTTGAGCCGTTTCCGGGCGCAGATAAACCGTGGTCGCCCCATCGGCGGTTGCGCCCATTTCGGTCCCGAACATCAGATTGAACTGGCGAACTTCGGTCCAATTGCGGCTGCCGCTAACCGGACAAACAATTTCGCAATCAACGATCAGCTGCTGAAGGTCTTCCAAATTACCCGATTCCAAAGCAGCTTTCATGCGGTCTTCTACCTTCTGAATTTCTTCCCGGTAACCCAAAACCCGCGGATTGGTGCTGGCATACATCTCGGGATCAAACGATTCACCGAAACGCTTGGCCGCTTTTTCGACTTCTTTATCAATCTTTCCTTGGATTTTCGCTAGGTGGTCTTCCAACAAAACGTCGGCGCGATAGCGCTTCTTGCTGTCTTTGTTGTCGATCAACGGATCGCTGAATGCATCCACGTGTCCGGAAGCTTTCCACGTCGTAGGATGCATGAAGATGGCCGCATCAATTCCAACGATATTCTCGTTCAACTGCGTCATGGCGATCCACCAATAACGGCGCAAATTGTTCTTCAATTCACTACCATACGGACCGTAATCGTACACCGCACCCAGGCCGTCGTAAATTTCAGAAGAAGGGAAAACGAACCCATACTCTTTGGCATGGGAAACCACATTTTTGAAAATTTCGTCCGGATTCATGGATTAAAGGTCGAATTTAATTCCTTGTGCCAAAGGAAGTTGAGTAGAATAATTGATGGTGTTGGTTTGACGGCGCATGTACACTTTCCAAGCATCGGAGCCCGATTCGCGGCCGCCACCGGTTTCTTTTTCACCACCGAAAGCACCTCCAATTTCAGCACCGGAAGTTCCGATGTTCACGTTCGCGATTCCGCAGTCGGAACCGGCCGCGCTCAAGAACAACTCCGCTTCGCGCATGTTGGTCGTCATGATGGCCGACGATAATCCTTGAGCCACTCCGTTTTGCATGGCGATGGCCTCTTCGATGGTTGAATATTTCATCACGTACAAAATGGGTGCAAACGTTTCCTCCTGAACCATTTTGTAATGATTTTGAGCTTCTACAATGGCAGGCTTCACGTAGCATCCGCTTTCGTAACCTTCGCCTTGCAGTACGCCGCCTTCGACCAAAACTTTACCGCCTTCGGCAACTACGGCTTCCAATGCTTTGGAATACATGGCCACAGCACCTTGGTCGATCAATGGACCTACGTGGTTGGCTTGATCCAACGGATTTCCAATTTTCAATTGTCCGTAAGCTTTGGTCAAACGATTTACCACTTCATCGTACCTGCTTTCATGAATGATCAAACGACGGGTGGTGGTGCAACGCTGTCCGGCTGTACCGACCGCTCCGAAAACAGCACCGATGATGGTCATGTCCAAATCGGCATTCGGAGTAACAATGATGGCGTTGTTTCCGCCCAATTCCAACAAAGCACGGCCCAAACGTTCGGCCACTTTTTGGTTCACGGCTTTTCCCATTCGGGTTGATCCTGTGGCCGAAACCAA
>JAIYBD010000183.1 GCA_027488715.1 Bacteroidota bacterium
CAAAGACGACGCTACCACATTTGTGGAGTGGGACATGAAGAACCAGCAGCGCATTCCAGTCGCTTCGGGTACGTACATCATCCACGTTGACGCGGGCGACTTGGGCACGAAGACCTTGAAATGGTTCTGCATCATGCGTCCAATCGATTTGGATACATTTTAAAAAATTAAAATAAACGAGAGAGGGGGAGCCAATTGGCTCCCCCTCTCTCGTTTGATTAACATTTTATTTTAGAAACCCCCTAAGGTAATTCCGAACATCACCGGACGAACTTCAGGAGCTCCAACCACATCGGAACGGAAAACATTGGTTAATCCGTAACGAGCGAAAAAGTTCCAATCGTCAAATCCAATGCGAGCAGTAGCTGCGTATTTAATATCGGAAAGCAAGTAATTACCGCGGGTTTTAGTTTTGTGCTCTTCTCCAGCAGCATCGGTATAAACTCGTTTTACTAAACTTCCTAAATGATATCCACCCTCTACTCCAATCGCAAGGCGGAAGCCTTTGGATTCTTTGAAAGGATGGCTGCGGTATTCCAACATCAAAGGAACATCTAAATAACCAGTTCTAAGTTTGGTTTTGATGAGACTCGATCCGTCTTTGTATTCAGTTACGAACAAAGAATCGCGACCATTTGAGTTGATACCGATGTTATTAGCAAACTTATAATTCCCCGATTCGTATCCAATACCCGTTTGCAAACGAATTTTTTCACCAACCAAACGAACGGATTTCAACTGATAAAGATTTACCCCTAAAGAAGAAACGGAATTCATTTCGAGCAAGGAATAAGGTGCTGACGGCGTAATTCCATTTCCAGCATACATCCATTGGTTAAATCCGATATCGATGACGCCCACCGAGGTGATGGCCTTTTTCTTTTTCACTTCTTTCTTCGGCAACTTGAATTCGGTCGTATCGCCATCCAAATACAATACGATTTTATTGTCTGATTTTCTCTTTTCTACCCATTTCAAGGTGTCCGAGAAGATGAGCACATCACCGAATTCATTTTTGAGGTCCATTTTATCCAAATCAAAATTGCCATCCAACGTCTTGATTTTTATTTTCTTATTCATTCCAAGCATTTCGCCATTGATCATCATTTCCATTTGATTCGGGGAAGCAAGTTCTGAACCTTCGAGAATGATGATTTTTGTGGTGGAATCAATTTGTAGAGCTGAACCATCGGCTTTGTCACTCTTCAAGATTTTGATTTCCTTGGTCATGACTTTTTTCCCATTGGATGTCCCGTTTTCATCGCTTTCGATGCGAATGGTTTTCATCAAAGAATCCATATTAAGCGATTTGTCAGAAGAAATCACGGAAATGGTTTTGATGGTTTTTCCATTTTCCTTGAATTCTTTTACCTCCATTTGAGGACTAGATTGAATGGTTGCTTCGATCGTGTTGGTTGTTTTTGAGAGATCGATGGTGGTGGTGTCGCTATCTGAGATAACCAAAACCTTTTTAGGTTTTTTTTCACCTTTTTTCTCTTGGCCCTTGGGTTGGGCAATAGCATGGGCACACCCTAAAAGGGCCAATAAAAGTAACGATTGCTTCATAGTATTTTTTTAATGTACGTTTCCGCTTACTTGGATAACCGGAGTACTTAATTGGTATTGCATCCGGTTAGGGTCTTGGTCGTTCAATTGAATTAACTGAGCATTTCCCAGTTGCTTAAGAACAAACTTCTTAAGGTCACGACCACCTTTTTTTTCACTGTTGTTGGGGGATTCTTGGGCTACGACTTGATTGATGGGGATTTCTTGATTGAGATACCCATTTTTCCTCAATAGCTCTAAGAATTCTTGTTGGGTCATTTCGATTACTGAATTCTCATCAACCGCTCCGACCAACTTTTTTTCCTTCAAGTTCATTTGGGAAATTAGTTCTGTTGGAACTTGAATTTTATCCAAAACAGATCCTTGAGGTTGATGGGACACGGTGGTAACGTTAATCGGATTACCTTCTACCGGTAAACTGGCAAGCAAGGTTGTTTGAATCGCTTTTTCAGTCTGATTGATTTTTTTGCCAGAGAATCTGGAAGGAGTTGTATTGGATGATACCGCCACAACTTTTTCAAAGGACGAATTAGAACTCTGTACTAACGACGATGGAGAGGACTTCTTTTGTACCGTTTGCGCCAAGGAATCGTCGTTGCATTGCAACTTAAGGAAACCAGGATGCGTGGTTTCTAAAGTTAAACCTACCGACATAAGCACCACGGCTGCTGCACTGGCCCAGGGCAACCATATCCGATTCTTCTTATCTTCAATTTCCTTTCCATCCAAATTAGCTTCCAATTTGGACCATATATGCATGGGCGGATTCGCTTCGTAGGACTCTAAGCGTTCACACACCATGCTTTCAAATGCATCTCGTTCTACTTTTCCACTCATGATGACAATCTTTGGAGTTTTTCGATTCGGTTTTTCAAAATGCCTTTGGCACGCGCCAACTGACTTTTGGAAGTACCTTCAGAAATATTCAACATCTGGCCAATTTCTTGGTGAGAATATCCTTCAATCACATATAAATTGAAAACGGTTCGGTATCCAGGACTTAACTTTTGAACTTCTTTCAAAATTTCCTGGGTGGTCATTTCGGAAAGGGCATCTACGTAATAATGATCGGGCATGCGCTCGTCGTATTCGTAAACCAAGGTCATTTTCCCTGCTTTTCTTAATTCATCCAAAGCGGTGTTCACCACAATTCTTCGCATCCACCCTTCGAAAGAACCCGTATGTTGGAACATTTCAATGGATCGAAAAATTTTGATGAAAGAATCCTGCAACAAATCTGCAGCTTTTTCAGAATCGGAAACGTATCGCATCGCAACGGAATACAATTTTCCAGAATAGCGTCGATACAACTCAAATTGTGCCTTGCGCTCACCTTGTTTGCAGGCTTCAATCAGCGAAAATTCATCTTTGTACAGTTGCATAATTGTTTGGGTTTATTCCGAAAACCGAAGTCAAAACGCGTGCCACTTTTTATCCGTTGCATAAAAAAATGAAATTTTCTTTCGATTTCAAAAAAATGCTGAACTTTGCCACAAATTAAAGCATCATGTCGGTACACAAATCCTACAAAAGAGTTACCACCCAAGTCCTTCAAGAAATGAAGGTGAACGGTGAAAAAATTTCCATGCTTACGGCCTATGATTTTTCCTTGGCACAAATCATTGACGATGCAGGAATCGATGTAGTTCTTGTGGGAGATTCGGCCTCCAACGTAATGGCTGGACACGAAACCACATTGC
>JAIYBD010000236.1 GCA_027488715.1 Bacteroidota bacterium
GCACTTTCTTTTCGCTCCGAAATCAATTGTTGAAGAACCACCAAGGCTTCATCAAATTTTACCTGGGTGAAGTACATGCTGGCAATTTCCAATAAAACCTGATCTTTGTAGGCCGAGTTGGGATATTTAACCAAAAGGGTTTTTAATTGTTCAAGTTTGTCGGAGGTTTTCCCTTCCAATCCGGTAAGGATGGCCATTTGCAACTCGGCGTACTCGGCACCGGGCCATTGATTTTTGCTGATTTCTCCGTATGCATTTTTTGCACTGGCATAATTCCCAGCCAAGAATTGGAGGTCGCCCAAACGGCCATAAAGGTCGGCCGCAAATCCTTGCCCCAAAACCTTCAAGGCCGCCATCCTATTCTGCTCAAACTCTTGGGCAGATTTGGAAAATTCGGATTGGGCTTGAGCGTTTTTTCCGGTTTTGTAATAGCTGTAACCCAAGGTGTAATGGGCCACCATGGGTGAGGATTCGACCGGCAATTTGAAGGATTCTTCGAATTGATTGAGGAATTTTTGGTGGGAGAAATTGCAACCGGCATAATCGCCTTGTTTGAAAAGTGCTTCAGCACGCCAAAAATGCGATAAAATTTCAATTTTCTTATCCACCAAATGCTGTTGAGATTTGTAGAAACAATTGATGGCTTCTTTGAAATCTCCCGCATTGTACAATTCAACACCGCGGTAATACGCTGCTCGTTGGTAGGTTTTCTTGGTGATGAAGTCGAACTCAGGAATTTTCTCTAAAATCTCTAATGCAGATTTAAAGTCGTTGGCCTCCAACAACATGGTGGATAGCAACTCTCGTGCTTTGGTGTTGTATTTGCTCTTGGGATAATCTTTGATGAAGTTTTGAAGTGCGGGCAATGCACCCACCAACTGACCCAATTCGTAGGAAAGCTGTGCATAGTGAAATGAGCACTCTTCTTTAATGGTCAAGTCGAAATTTATTTTCGATGCGGCTTGAAACGCCAATCGCGCTTGGTCTTTATTACCATTTTCCAACAGCGAATGCGCGAGGTAGTAGGTCGCATTTTGTCCCAATGAATCTTTTTGAACACCTACTTTTCCCAATGGGTCTAGGGCCTCTTTGTAATCTTTAATTAGGAATGACGATAACCCTAAAAAATAATTTTCGGTTGCCCCCAGCTTTTCAGATTGACTGGTTTTCTTCAAAAAGGATTGGCATTTGTAATAGTCTTTGGTATGATAGTAAGCTAATCCCAACAAGCGGAAAAGTGAAACTTCTTCACTTCCAGTAATATTCCCTACTTTATTTTGGGCGTAGGAAATCAATTCTTGGTATTGTTTTAATTCGTACAACAACTCCGCCACTTTTACGATGACTTCCTTGGAATAAGATGGGTCTGAATCGATTTTTTTGTATTGTTCGATGGCTTTTTGGTAATCTTTTTCAGAAATCAGAATGTAAGCCAATAGGTAATTTACCTGTCCTTTGTAGGGCGATGGAAGATCTTTGATGTCGTTGAAAAGGTTTTTTGCTGTTTTGTAATTTCCTTTTTGGAACTGACAAACGCCGGTCATGTAGTTGATTTGGATGAGCTCGTCAGCTTGAAATTGCTCTTTGTTTTGAATGGATTGAAGCTGATTTAATGCTTTGGAATAGTCTTTTTTCTGAAATGATGCTGTCCCAACCATCCACCAACCTAAATCTTGGTAAGTGCTATTTCCTTCCTGAAGGAAATTTTCCAGTTGCCCTATTTTCTCGTCATTGTTTTTTGCATCGCAAACCATACGAAGGGTTTTCCAGTCGCGTTGTTCGAAAAGCTGAGGAGCCACCTTCTCTAATTCGAGGAGTGATGATAAACACGGCGTCCAGGCCCGATGTTCCAATTGGTATTGAATATCTCGTTGGATGACCCATTCCGATTGCATTCCAACATTTCTTTGGCCGATGGCCATGAATGTTGAACACCCCAAGAGAATGAAGAAAAGTAGTTTTTTCATATTAGAAGGATAAGCTCATGGCCAAACTGGGTAGAACCGGTAATTGATTTACTCGACGGTAGTTAACACGGTCGAAGTAAAAAATATTGGCGCGGTTATAGGCGTTTGACACCGAGAACGTAACGTCGAAATCGGCATCTTTGAATACAGGCATTGATTTTTTAACACTTAAATCCATGCGGTGATAATCGGGGAGTCGGCCGGCGTTGAATTCGGCATACAAAATCCCCAAACTGCCATTCGACCCCAAAAAGTTAGTGCCAATCCCATTGTCATCCAAAGGTGTTTTCTCGTAAAACGCTTGGGTTTGGGTGAATGGGAATCCGGAACCGTAGTTAAAGCGGGCGCTGGCTTCCCACAATTTTCCTTTGCCAAACATGTAGGTGGCCACAAGGTTAACGTTGTGCCTGCGATCGAAAACTGGAGCATATTTGCGAATTCCGTCGTAGCGATTGACGTAAGTTAGGGAGTAAACTGCCCAAAGGTAAAGTTGCTTTTTCTCGTATTTGGCTCGGAAATCCCATCCGTAGGCATTTCCATTTTCAACGATAAAATCTTTGGTAAACAAATCAGGCGTGTTTCCTCCGCTTTCAAAAATTTTGTTTCGGTTGATGTTGATGATTTGTCCAAATCGCTTGATAAATGCTTCTGAATTGATTTCTAAATTGGGCAAAGGGTCCCATTCTATTCCGGCCACCAAATGGGCCGCTTTCTGCAATTTGGAATTTACCGGTGAACCATTGAAGTTTTTGGGCAAATCTTCAAACGATGGACTGGAAAGAAATCCGTAGAATAAATTCACTACGTCTTTATCGCTACTGGCCGAGAATAAATTCTGAGAATAAATTCCGCTAGCGGCTTTAAATCGAACCTTTTGGGAAATGTTCCATTTCATTCCAATTCGAGGCTCAATCGAAGTTTCTCGGATGGAGGCATAATATTGAATTCGCACGCCGGGTTCAACCACCAATTTGGGCTTCACGATTCGGTATTTCGCGAAACCACTTAATTCTGTTGAATATTTTGTATCGTAAATGGTTCGATTGGCTTGGTTGGTAAATCGGAAATCGGTTTGCATGTTCAAGATGTCAAAACCATAATTCAATTCATCTTTTCCCAAGAAATAGCTAAAATTTAATCCTGAATTGAAAGAAGATATTTTCGAACTGCGGGGCAATCCGTCGGCTTCGTTTTGACTAATTAAATAATCGGAGAAGGCGGCATTTCCTCGGATGATGGTAGGGGAACCTTCGGGAACCAAAATGAAGTTTGCTCCAGCTCCTCTGTTTTTCCATCCGATGTTGGTTGCATTGGGGTATTGAACGCGATCATCGAAATTAAATCCAAACAAATTCAGTTTAGATCCAGATCTTGAGTTGAACGATAACTTCCCATAAATATCGTTGAATGAAAAGGGAAGCCCCAATCCGTTGGTGTCGGCATAAGAGTAAAGAATGGGCGATGTTTTGTCCAAATACGAAGTTTTTCCACTAACTAAGTAGGTGGGAGCCAATTTGGTATCGGTAGATTTTCCCAGTGGACCTTCCATGATGAGTTTGGAGGCAAATGGAGAGACTGAAATTTTCTGTTTGTGAAATTTCTGATTTCCATCGCGGGTGTTAACATCCATTACAGCAGAAACACGTCCGCCGTATTGGGCATTGAAACCGGCAGAAAGGACATCAGCGGTTCGAATAATATCGGTTTCAAAAACAGAAAACAAGCCGATGGAGTGAAATGGATTGTAAATTACCATGCCATCCAACAGGACTTTATTTTGGATGGGAGCACCTCCACGGATGTAGAGCTGCCCGCCTTGATCGCCTGTAAAAACCACGCCGGGAAGAATTTGAAGGTATTGAGCGATGTCGGGCTCACCACCAACGGAGGCAATTTTAGAAATTTGGCGAGAAGTGATGGTTTCAATGGAAATATTGACACGTTCGGACTTCTTTTCAGCATCGGCGTTGATGGATACTCCACCCATTTCTACGCCTTTGGGTGCAATTTCGAGTCGAAGTGTTTTTATTTCCCCGGCTTTTAAGTTGATGGTTTGAACCAAGGTGTCGAATCCAAGGTTAGATCCTACCAAGGTGTAGGTTCCGGCTGGGACTTTTGAAAGGACAAACAAGCCGGTGGCATCGGTATTCGTTCCAAATTTGGTTCCTTTGAGGGCCACCGTTCCGAACAGAATGGGTTCACCGGTTTTCTTATCGTACAAAAATCCGCGGATAGTGGCAGTGGTTTGGGCAATAATTGTTGTGCTAAAAAGGAAAAAGGCGAGAAGTAGGAAATTACGCTTCATGAAAAACCCCCATTTTAACAAATTTGGCCATTCGTTCTTGAATTCGTTCTTCGGCATCCATGGGAATCAATTCTTTGAGGCATTCTACAATTTTCTTTTGAAGGTTTTTAGCAGCTTCTTCCGGATTAACATGAGCACCACCGAGGGGTTCTTTGATGATTCCATCGATTAATCCGTTACCCAGCATGTCTTTGGCGGTTAATTTTAGCGCTTCGGCGGCTCGTTCTTTGTGTTCCCAACTTCTCCACAAAATGGAGGAGCAAGATTCGGGTGAGATGACCGAGTACCAGGTGTTTTCCATCATGAAAACGCGATCACCAACACCAATACCGATGGCTCCACCGGAAGCGCCTTCGCCGATGATCACGCAAATAACGGGAACGGTAAGAAGAAACATTTCTTGGATATTGCGCGCAATCGCTTCAGCTTGTCCGCGCTCTTCGCCTTCGATTCCAGGAAATGCTCCCGGAGTATCGATCAAACAAACGATGGGTTTGTTGAATTTTTCGGCCATTTTCATCAATCGAAGGGCTTTGCGATATCCTTCAGGGTTGGCCATGCCAAAGTTTCGGTACTGACGTTGTTTGGTAGAGTTCCCCTTTTGATGCCCGACAAACATGACTGTTTGTCCTTGGATTTGAGCGAATCCACCCACCATGGCTTTGTCGTCTTTTACATTTCGATCGCCGAAAAGTTCCACGAAACCGTCGGAGATTTTTTCAATATAATCCAAGGTATAAGGGCGTTCTGGGTGACGGGAAAGTTGTACACGCTGCCATCCGGAGAGGTTTTTGTACAAACTTTTTTTCGATTCTTCAATTTTCTTTTCGATATCGGCAACGGAAGCACTGAGATCTACCTTGCTTTTTTTAGAAACTTCGCGAATGCGATCGAGTTCTTCGTAAAGGTCTTGAATGGGTTTTTCGAAGTCGAGAAACTGCATGATTGGTTATTTTTAACGGGTAAAGATACGAAGTGACGCGGGTTGAGCAAGGGTAAACGATTTTCAATTTTCCACAAAAAAAGCGAGTTAAACTCGCTTTTTTTGTGGAATCAGAAGTATTCTTCTAGTTTAGTTTTGCTTTCTAGAGCCGAACCTGTGACTTTCAATCGTCGCATGAATTTTGGGGTTTTCCGTTTTTTTCCTTTCACTGGACCTGAACATTCTACACCACTGGGCATGTATGAAAAGCTCAATTCTGGGCTTCCAC
>JAIYBD010000135.1 GCA_027488715.1 Bacteroidota bacterium
AAGCGGGTGATCTCGTTGTAGGTGGCTCCGCTTTTTAGCCAAATTTCCAACCCGGAAGCGGGCTTGGCCATGCGCTTCAACGATGGCAAGGTGGTGATGGCCCGCTTACCCGAAAACTGCCCAACACTGGCATCTACTTTGGCAGTGATTTTAATTCCCGATTCCAGTTGAGCCCCTTTCACAAATGGATGAACATAAGAAACCGTTTGGGGGCTCAAATTCAACCATAAATTCAAGGAGTCATCTACTTTGTACGGATTTTGAATTTGGTACCAAAACTTGGTCATCATGTCTTTGATCGGATATTCCTTTACGAACGTCTCGTCGATCATTTTGGCCACGTCGTTAATTTGGGTTTGGATTTGACCGTGAATCAGTTTTTCTACGGGAATCTGTATGCCAGCAATCTCAATAAAAGGAGGTTTTCTCCATTTGTAGGATCCCGTGGTTTTGGTTTTTACGGTCCATTCTCCACCAATAAAAAGCTTTGTTCCGAGAACTACATCCATGTAAAAGTCAGCAGCCTTGGTGGCAGAAATGGCCAACATGTCGGTGCTAAAGGTTTCACTTAAGCTGTTGTTTTGATATCGATAAATCAGGTTGATGTGGATGGGGCAAGTTATTCCCAAACTGTCACCGTAGGGTTTTAGGGTGATGGGGGCAATTTTCTTGACTCTAATTTTTACGTTATCAACTCCGTTATCATTGAAGCTGGTGTCTTCGTACAAAACGCCGTTGTAGAGTGAGTTGATTGATTTTTCTAAGGCTGTAAATTTAAAAATCAAGGGAAGGTGAACTACACTATTGGGTAAGGGTACCACATCTTCCGTAAGATTTGGCTTGCGAATGGGTGCCGCCGGATTTAAATCTTCCTGGGCCCAAGCCGATAGGCCGAAAAGAAGGAAAAGAAAATTAAAGAGATGCTTCATGG
Organism: Bacteroidota bacterium; assembly: GCA_027488715.1. Classification (GTDB taxonomy): domain Bacteria; phylum Bacteroidota; class Bacteroidia; order UBA7662; family CANHCV01; genus CANHCV01. The sequence goes on from JAIYBD010000135.1 coordinate 932, forward strand.
AAACAAGGGCGGCATAACGGTTCGTAGTGATCTTTTTCACCGAGTAATACTTGATTTTTTTGTTGAGAGGTTCGGAAACTGTACAGGGCTGGATTTCCGCATCGCACACAAATAGCGTGGACTTTGGTAACAAATTCTGCTTTGGCCAGAAGAGCCGGAACCGGTCCGAACGGATTTCCCTGAAAATCCATGTCCAATCCGGCAATGATGACTCTTTTCCCTTGATTTGCCAGTCGCTCGCACACCTCAACCAATCCCTCGTCGAAAAATTGGGCCTCGTCGATGCCGATGACCCGTGCTGCCCCGGCCAAGAGAAGGATATTGGCCGAACTTTCCACCGGGGTGGAAGAAATGGCGGTTTGGTTATGGGAAACTACTTCCGAAACATGGTAACGAACGTCTAAGGCGGGTTTAAAGATTTCAACCTCCATCTGAGCAAATTGTGCACGACGAATGCGGCGAATTAACTCCTCCGTTTTGCCGGAAAACATCGAGCCACAAATGACTTCGATCCAACCGTTTCTTCCTGTATGTCGTGGCTCAATAAACATGGGATAAATGCGTTAACAAAGATATTTATTCCTCCCCACCTTTTCTACAAGAAATGTTTGGGAACAAAGGCATTTCTTTCTATTTTTATCCTATGGATCAGCGGAAAAAGATTAACGAATTATTGAACAAGTTACTCGCTCAAAACGAAGAATATCTGTCAGATAAGTCGTTTTTGTACAAAATTGAAAAGGATATTTTCCTTGCTCAAGTTCGGGAATTGTACGAACTCCTCGCTCAAATTCCGGTGCACCACCAACTGGAAGTTGGAAACGAACAAGAACTGTTTTCGCCCTCTTCGTCTGCATCCTTGTTTGAAAAAACAGAAGTTGAGGCCGACGTTGATTCTCCAGAAGAAGTTATTGAATCGGTTCCCGTGGAAGAATCTCCGGAAGACCTTCCTACCGAGGATTTCAGCTCCGAAGAAGCCCCAAAGTCCGATAATCCAGTATCCAAATTGGAGAAACTACTCGCGGAATTGCGGGGTTGGGGACAATCTCCGGAAGCGGCTGTTTCTCCCATTCCCGATGTAGAAGAAACCTTAGAACCCAAGGTAGAAGAGGAAATCTTCAATTTTGAAGAAGCAGAAATCACGCCCGAAACTCCTGAAATGACTTTCGATTTGGGATTAACAACCCCTTCATCTGAAGAGCGCCCTAGTTTTTTCACTTTGGAACGAAAAGTGCAGGAAGACGAATGGGGAAGTGATGAGTCGGAAACGAGCAAACCGCGTGTAGCCATCATGAACCCGTTTGTTGGCGGACGGTTAGACTCCCTATCGGCAGAAACAGAACCGCCAACCCCGGAAGATTTCTCCGAAGCTAAATCCGATATCCCATCTTCCAACGAAGAAGGAATTGGGGTAGGAATCCCTGAAATCGAAATGGTTCTGGAAGCAGAACCCGTTGATTCTTCGTCGTTCTCCATTATCGATACCTTACAGCTTTCTTCCAACTCTTCATTGAAGAATCAACTTCATCTCAAACCCATCGATAGCTTGAAAACAGGCATCGGTTTGAATGAGAAATTCTTATACATCCGTGAGCTATTTGGAAATGACCACATCAGCTTTGCGAACACCATCGCTCAATTGAACGATTTTTCCCAAATCCAACAAGCAGAAAATCTTCTCGATAA
>JAIYBD010000155.1 GCA_027488715.1 Bacteroidota bacterium
AGAACCACGTAAGAACCAAGACGATAAATCAACAACAAACCCAAAGTAAGAAGGATTCGTTGACGCAATTCTTGAATTTTGAAAATATTGCGGAGCGTTTCGATGAAGCGTTTCATGCTTTAAGATCCAATTAAATGAACAGAACCACCTGCTTGCTCGATAGCTGCTTTCGCACTTTCGCTGCAAGCATGAACGGAAATTTGAACGGAAGATTTGATTTCCCCACGACCCAACAATTTTACTTTGGTTTTTGCATTGGAAACAAATCCGTGTTCCATCAAAAACTCAAGGTTAATTTGGCTAGTTTGGTATGATTCAACGAAACTTTGAATCATATCCAAGTTCAAGGGAGCGTATTCAACGCGGTTCAATGATTTGAAACCGAATTTTGGAACACGATTTTTCAATGGCATTTGTCCACCTTCAAATCCAGGTTTACGAGAATAACCAGAACGAGATTGTCCCCCTTTGTGTCCACGGGTAGATGTACCACCACGTCCAGACCCTGGACCACGGCCGATTCTCTTACGAGATTTGGTTGACCCTTCTGCAGGGCGTAAATTACTTAGGGTAATCATGATCAATTCATTTCTTCAATATTCAACAAATGCTGTACTTGATTTACCATGCCCATAATCTGGGGGGTAACTTCATGTACGCGAGAACTGTGCATCTTACGAAGTCCAAGAGCTTCAACGGTTTTACGTTGGTAGGAAGGACGATCGATCAGACTTTTTACAAGGGTAACTTTAAGCTTTGCCATGGGATTATCCGTTGAATACTTTCTTTAAACTAACACTGCGATTTTGAGCTACTGAAGCTGCATCACGCATTTTAGCAAGGGCATCAAAAGTTGCTTTTACCACGTTGTGTGGGTTAGAAGAGCCTTTAGACTTTGCTAATACATCGTGAATACCTGCAGATTCAAGAACAGCACGCATTGCACCACCTGCGATAACTCCAGTACCGGAAGAAGCTGGGCGAATTAAAACTCGGCCACCACCGTATTTGCCTTCCATTTCATGAGGCACCGTACCGTTGATTACAGGAACTTTGATTAAACTTTTCTTTGCATCATCAATTCCCTTTGCAATAGCCTCGGAAACTTCTTTTGCTTTACCTAAACCGAAACCAACGATTCCGTTTTCATCGCCCACTACAACAATAGCAGAGAAGGAGAATGTACGACCACCTTTGGTAACTTTAGCTACTCGATTTACGTGCACTAACCGATCTTTTAATTCGATTTCGCTTGAGCGTACACGTTTAATATTGCTTGCTGACATTTTCTCTTAAATTAAAATTTCAATCCACCTTCACGAGCTCCTTCAGCGAGTGCTTTCACGCGACCGTGGTAAAGGAAACCACTGCGATCAAATACTACATCTGTAATTCCGGCAGCGATTGCTTTGGCAGCTACAGATTTACCTACTAAGGTAGCAACTTCTACTTTGGTTCCTTTTGAACCTTTAAGGTCACCTGCATTGGATGCAGCACTTACAAGAGTCTTGCCTTGTAAATCATCGATCAACTGAACATAAATTTCGGAGTTTGAACGATAAACCGACATGCGAGGACGAGTTGCAGTACCTGAAATTCTTTTACGAATGCGGTAACGAATTTTTTGACGTCTTTGAACTTTAGCGCTTGACATGACCTATTACTTTTTAGAAGAAGCTGATTTACCTGCTTTACGGCGGATAACTTCATTAACAAAACGGATACCTTTTCCTTTGTAAGGCTCTGGCTTACGGAAGGAACGAATTTTAGCAGCTACTTGGCCCAACAATTCATTATCAACAGAAGACAATGTGATGATCGGGTTTTTACCTTTTACAGTTTCGGTAGCAATGGTAATTTCTTTAGGAATTTCCATAACGATATCGTGAGAGTAACCTAAGCTAAGCTCAAGCAACTGACCACGGTTGTTGGCGCGGTAACCTACCCCGACCAATTCTTGCTGAACAGTGAATCCTGCAGACACACCTTGAACCATGTTCGCAATCAAGGCACGATAAAGTCCGTGCATCGATTTGTGACGTTTTGATTCTGTTGGTCTTTCAACAAGGATTTCAGATTCAGTTACATTTACAATGATATCTGGGTCGATCGAACGTTCCATGTTACCTTTTGGTCCGGTAACTGAAACCTTGTTCTTATCGGACACAGAAATCTTAACTCCAGAAGGAATTGCGATAGGTGATTTTCCAATACGAGACATAATCGATCAATTAATAAATGTAACACAAAACTTCACCACCCACATGAAGCTGACGAGCTTCTTTGTCGGTGATTACACCTTTCGAGGTCGACATGATTGCAATGCCTAAACCATTGATAACGCGTGGTAATGCTTCAACACCAGCGTATTTACGCAAACCAGGCTTAGAAACACGAACTAATTTCGTGATCGCTGGTTGTTTGGTGGTGGCATTGTATTTCAAGGCGATTTTAATCACTTCGAAGTTATCAACTTTATCGAACTTATAATTCAAAATATACCCTTTTTCAAAAAGCACCTGAGTCATTGCTTTCTTTAAATTAGAAGAAGGGATTTCTACAACGCGGTGGCGAGCAGCCTGGGCGTTGCGAATACGGGTCAAGAAATCAGAAATAGTATCAGTCATGATTACCAACTTGCTTTAGTTACACCTGGAATTTTACCGGCAAGCGCCATTTTGCGGAACAAAACGCGGCTAATTCCGAATTTACGCATATAACCACGGGGACGACCGGTGATTTTGCAACGATTGTGCAAACGTACGGGAGAAGAATTTTTTGGAAGCTTTTGCAATCCATCATAATCTCCAGCTTCTTTCAAAGCTGCACGTTTCGCAGCGTATTTAGCTACCAATTTTTGGCGCTTTACGTCTCTTGCTTTAATACCTTCTTTAGCCATGATTATTTCGAAGTTTTAAATGGCATACCCAACTCACTCAACAAAGCCATTGCTTCAGCATCGGTTTTTGCGGTGGTTACAAATGTAATGTCCATACCATTGATACGACTGATACGATCGATGTTGATCTCAGGGAAAATGATCTGCTCAATAATTCCGAAAGAATAGTTACCGCGTCCGTCAAAGCCTTTCGCGTTGATTCCACGGAAATCGCGAACACGGGGAAGAGACACAGATACCAAACGATCTAAAAATTCATACATCGTCTCACGACGAAGGGTTACGCGAACACCGATGGGCATGTTCTCTCTCAACTTAAAGTTAGAGATGGCCAATCGAGATTTGGTTGAAACAGCTCGCTGACCAGTGATGGTTGAAAGCTCTTCAATAGCGTTATCGATGATTTTTTTATCGGCTACGGCAGCACCTAAACCTTGGTTGATGGAAATTTTCAACAACTTAGGTACTTCCATGATGGATTTGTAGCCAAATTTTTCCATTAGCGCAGGAACTACTTTCTCCTGATAATGGTCTTTTAAGCGGGTTGTATTGCTCATTTCTTAATTACCTCCCCTGATTTTTTTGCCACGCGAAGCTTCTTATTGCCATCGCGTTTGATTCCAATACGAGTTGGTTTTCCAGATTTTGGATCAACCAACATTACTTTTGAGGCGTTCAATGGGGCTTCGAATTTCTCGATTCCACCTTCAGGATTCATCGCAGTTGGTTTGCGGTGACGGGTAACGATGTTTGCACCTTTTACGGTAACGCGGTTATTCGCTGCATCAACAGCCAACACTTCGCCTTCAACCCCCTTTGAGTCACCAGAAATAACGCGAACTTTATCGCCTTTGTGAATTTTTAAAACGGTTCTGTGAGACATATTTTATTTATTATAGCACCTCAGGAGCAAGTGAAACGATTTTCATGAATTGTTTTTCACGCAATTCACGAGCAACGGGTCCAAAAATACGAGTACCGCGTGGTTCATCTTGGTTATTCAAGAGAACAACTGCATTATCGTCGAAACGAATGTAAGAACCATCTTTACGACGGATTTCTTTTTTAGTTCGAACAACAACAGCTTTAGAAACGGAACCTTTTTTGGCACCTCCTGGGATGGCAGATTTAATGGAAACGACAACTTTGTCGCCTACGCTGGCATACCGACGACGTGTACCGCCAAGTACTCGAATAAGGAGTACTTCTTTGGCACCGCTGTTATCGGCAACAGCCATTCTTGATTCTTGTTGTAACATAATTACTTAGCCTTTTCAACGATTTCTACCAAACGCCATCTCTTGGTTTTAGACAAGGGACGTGTTTCCATGATTTTAACGATATCACCTACACCGCACTCGTTCTTTTCATCGTGAACGTGAAAGGTTTTGGTGGTTTTTAAGAATTTACCGTAAATAGGGTGTTTCACCTTACGCTCAACAGCAACGGTAATGGTTTTTTGCATCTTGGTGGCAACAACGTTACCAACACGCTCTTTTCTTGCATTTCTTTCCATTGTCTTGATCTGTTAAGCTTTGTTACGGGAATTCAATTCGGTTAACATCCGGGCGATTTCCTTCCGGGTATTCTTCATCATACTAGGGCGATCCAACTGGTTAACAGCATGAGCGAAACGCATCTTGGTGATGGCATTCTTCTGTTCCTTAACTTGGGCTAAAATGTCAGTTTCTGACATAGTTTTATAGCCTTTTTCCGTTTTTTTCATAATTATTCAACGTAATCTCTACGTACAACAAACTTAGTAGCGCAAGGTAATTTCTGCGCGGCTAAACGCATGGCCTCCTTAGCGACCTGCAAAGGTACACCATCTGCTTCAAAAATCAAAGTACCTGGCTTAATTGGTGCTACCCATAGCTCGGGAGCTCCTTTACCTTTACCCATACGAACCTCAGCAGGTTTCTTCGTGATTGGCTTATCTGGAAATATACGAATCCATACTTGACCTTCACGCTTCATGTAACGCGTGAGAGCGATACGAGCTGATTCAATTTGCCGTGCAGTGATCCACTGGGGTTCCAAAGACTTCAACGCAAATGAACCAAAAGAAATTTCTGCACCACGAGTAGCGAAGCCGTGAATACGACCTTTCTGCTGCTTACGGAATTTTGTCTTTTTAGGCTGTAACATAATTATTTCTTACCTCCTTTTCTGGGTGGGCGACCACCTGCTTTAGGTTTACGGCCACCGCCCATACCGCCACCGGTACCTGGAGTAGCTTCTTTCATACCGAAGTTAGGGGAAAGATCACGCTTTCCGAAAACTTCACCACGGCAAATCCAAACTTTCACACCGATGGTTCCGTAAACGGTTTGCGCACCTACGTGAGCATAATCGATGTCGGCACGCAACGTGTGCAAAGGAATACGTCCGTCTTTGTACTGTTCAGAACGAGCAATTTCAGCTCCACCTAAACGGCCAGAGCACATCACTTTGATTCCTTCAGCACCCATACGCATGGTAGAACCAATGGCCATTTTCATGGCGCGCTTGAAGCTGATACGTGATTCAATTTGTTTTGCGATGCTCTCACCAACCAACTGGGCATCCAATTCAGGACGCTTAATTTCCATGATGTTGATTTGAACATCTTTGTTTGTTAGTTTTTTGATCTCTTCTTTGATGCGATCAACTTCACTACCACCTTTACCGATCACAATACCTGGGCGGCTTGTATGGATGGTGATGATGATGCGCTTCAAAGTGCGCTCGATAACGATCTTGGCCATGCCACCGTTCGAGATACGCGCATTGAGATACGTACGAATTTTATGATCTTCTACCAACTTATCGGAAAAATCACGTCCGCCGTACCAGTTGGAGTCCCAACCGCGGATAATACCTAGGCGTAAGCCAATGGGATTAATTTTCTGACCCATGCTCTTAATTTTTTGCCTTGTTGAACGAATCGATGATCATGGTCACGTGGTTCGAGCGTTTACGAACTCGGTGTGCACGACCCTGAGGAGCTGGCTGAATGCGCTTCATCATGGTACCACAATCAACCCAAATTGCTTTTACAAAAGCGTTATCGATGTCACCATCTTCATTTTTAGCTACCCAATTGGAGATAGCGCTCAACAATAACTTCTCAATACGAAGAGAAGCTTCTTGTTTAGAAAATTTTAAAATCGCCTGAGCTTCTGAAACCTTCTTGCCGCGTACGAGATCAGCTACCAAACGCATCTTGCGTGGAGAAGAAGGAATGTTACGGAGTTTTGCTATTGCTTCCATTATTTCTTTTTATCCTTTTTGGCGGCGTGTCCGCGGAAGTTACGAGTAGGTGAAAATTCACCCAATTTATGCCCTACCATGTTTTCTGTTACGTAAACAGGAATATGCTTATTTCCGTTGTGAACAGCGATGGTATGTCCTACGAAATCAGGTGTAATCATCGAACGACGTGACCAAGTTTTGATCACCGTTTTCTTACTACCCTCATTCATCGCAAGAACTTTGTTTTCTAAATGATGATCCACGAATGGACCCTTTTTAATGGATCTTGCCATGGTTATTTTTTCTTTCTGCTGATGATTAAACGATTGGATTGTTTCGTTTTGCTACGGGTTTTGAAACCTTTCGCCAACAATCCTTTACGAGAACGTGGATGACCTCCAGAGGAACGGCCTTCACCACCACCCATTGGGTGATCAACCGGGTTCATTGCAACACCTCGGGTACGTGGGCGAATACCCAACCAACGACTACGTCCAGCTTTACCACTACGGGTTAACATATGGTCTTGGTTAGAAACCTCACCCATCGTTGCCAAACATGTAATCAATACCATACGAGTTTCACCAGAAGGCATACGCAATACAGCATATTTACCATCACGTGCGGTTAATGTAGCATAAGAACCAGCAGAACGAGCAAGAACACCACCACGACCAGGATTCATTTCAATGTTATGAACATTGGAACCCAAAGGCACTTCAGATAATGGCAAGGCATTACCTGTATCTGGTGAAGAACCAGATCCAGACATCACCGTTTGTCCAACTTGAATACCTTTTGGAGCGAGGATGTAGGCTTTAACACCATCAGCATAGGTAATCAATGAGATGAATGCTGAACGGTTTGGATCGTACTCGACGGTTTTTACAACGGCTGGGATACCTGCACGCTGACGTTTGAAATCAACCAAACGATAGCGACGCTTGTGTCCACCTCCGGTGTAACGCATCGTCATTTTTCCAGAGTTATTACGACCACCGGAGGACTTCATCGGAGCCAATAATGACTTCTCAGGGGTGCCGGCAGTTAATTCAGAGAAAGTATTTGCTACTTTGAAACGAGTTCCGGGAGTAACCGGTTTAAATCTTTTAATCGCCATAACTCAAATTAGTTTACGTTAAAGAAATCGATTACATCTCCCTCTTTCAAGGTAACGATGGCTTTCTTATAGTTAGACTTCTTGGACTCAACGAAACCCTTTTTTGTATAACGAGTTTTGCGTTTGCCCATAACCACCATGGTATTGATATTGACCACGGTAACACCGAAGAAGGCTTCAACGGCTTTCTTGATCTCAATCTTATTCGCTTTCAAAGCAACTTTGAAGGCATATTGATTGCGTTTTTCAGAAAGACCAGTAGCTTTTTCGGATACAACAGGTGAAATAAGAATTTCCATATTAATGTAGCTGTTGTTCAATGGTTGATACTGCGTTCGAAGACATGATGATGGTTCCAGCTTTCATCACATCATAGGTGTTGATGGAAGCAGCATCCAAAACTTGAGTCTTTTGAACATTACGTGAAGAAAGCAATACCTCTTTCGATGGTGTACCATCGACTAACAATACACGCTTTCCTGTTAGGTTGAAATTATTCAACATGGATACAAAACGCTTGGTCTTGTGATCGTCAAAATGCAATTGGTCTACAACGATGATGGATCCGTTTTGAGCCTTCACAGAAAGAGCAGAACGACGTGCAAGATCTTTAACCTTTTTATTGATTTTGAAAGAATAATTACGAGGGCGAGGACCGAATACACGACCACCACCACGGAACAATGGGTTTTTGATAGAACCAAAACGTGCACCACCAGAACCTTTTTGCTTACGAATCTTTTTCGTAGATCCAGCAATTTCATTTCTCTCTTTGGATTTGTGAGTTCCTTGACGCTGATTAGCCAAGATACTCTTTACGTCCAAATAGATGGCATGCTCGTTCACCTCGATGTTGAACACAGAATCATTCACTTGAATTTTTCCGGTTTCTTTTCCTTGAATATTAAATACTGAAAGTTCCATGTTACCTTATTTTTCGATGGTGATAAATGAACCCTTAGCACCAGGAACGGCACCTTTAACAACCAATAAGTTTTGGTCATTGTAAACTTTCAATACCTCAAGGTTTTGAACTTTTACACGAACATTACCCATTTGTCCACCCATCTTCAAGCCTTTGTATACTTTAGAAGGTGTAGAACACTGACCAATAGAACCTGGAGCACGAAGACGATTGTGCTGACCGTGGGTAGCTTCTCCTACCCCGGCGAATCCATGGCGTTTCACAACCCCTTGGAAGCCTCGTCCTTTGCTTGTTCCTACAACGTCGATGAAGTCACCTTCTTCGAACAATGAAACTCCAACAGTTTCACCCAACGACAACGATTGCTCGAAGCCTTTGAATTCAACCACTTTATGCTTCGGTGTAGTTCCAGCTTTCTTAAAGTGGCCAACAAGCGGCTTGGAAGTTGTTTTTTCCTTGCGCTCGCCAGCAGCCAACTGAATGGCTTCATATCCGTCGTTCGCCACTGTCTTTACAGCGGTAACAACGTTGGGCATGGCTTCAATTACCGTAACAGCCACCTGGCGGCCATCTTCGGTAAAGATGCTGGTCATCCCAATTTTTTTAGCGATAATACCTGACATGGTTATCTTAAATTAAACAAATCAAACCTTAATTTCTACGTCAACCCCACTGGGCAATTCCAACTTCATGAGCGCGTCAACGGTCTTAGCCGAGCTGCTGTGAATGTCGATCAAACGCTTGTAGGAACACAATTGGAATTGCTCACGCGCTTTCTTGTTCACGTGTGGTGAACGTAGAACGGTGAAAATCTGTTTCCTAGTCGGCAGAGGAATCGGTCCACTAACAACCGCACCGGTACCTTTTACCGTCTTCACAATTTTCTCAGCAGACTTATCAACCAAATTATGGTCGTAAGACTTGAGCTTAATGCGGATTTTGTGATTCATAACCTTAATTAATTTATTTTGCGGCTTTCGCCAATACTTCTTTTGCTACGTTAGTAGGAACCTCAGAGTAATGAGAGAATTCCATAGAGGATGTTGCACGACCAGAGGTAAGCGTACGCAACACGGTTACGTAACCAAACATTTCTGCCAAAGGCACTTTTACTTTGATCACTTGAGCACCACCTTTGGTATCCATTCCTTCCACCTGACCACGACGCTTGTTCAAGTCACCGATTACGTCACCCATGTATTCGTCTGGAGTAATTACTTCCATTTTCATAATAGGCTCCAACAATACAGGACCTGCGCTACGGGCAGCTTCACGGAATGCAGTACGGGCACAAATTTCGAATGATAGAGAATCGGAGTCAACCGCGTGGAAAGATCCGTCGAACAAACGAACGCGCATGCTATCCACATTAAACCCTGCCAATGGTCCATTAACCATACTGGCTTCGAAACCTTTTTGTACTGCAGGAATGTATTCACGTGGAATAGAACCACCAACAATTTCGTTCACGAATTCCAAACCGGTACCTTCAGCAACGCGAGGGCCAATTTCAATTTGGATATCAGCAAACTTACCACGACCACCGGTTTGTTTCTTATACGTTTCACGGTGAGTGAAATTGCGAGTTAATGCTTCTTTGTACGCTACCTGAGGAGCTCCTTGAGAACATTCAACTTTGAATTCACGCTTCAAACGATCCAAGATAATTTCCAAGTGCAACTCACCCATTCCAGAAATAACCGTTTGGCCAGTTTCTTCATCGGTGTGAACACGGAAAGTTGGATCTTCTTCAGATAACTTTTGAAGAGCAACACCCAATTTATCAACGTCTGCCTGAGTTTTAGGCTCAATGGCCAAACCGATAACGGGCTCAGGGAAGCTCATGGATTCAAGAATGATGGGGTGTTTCTCGTCGCAAAGGGTATCGCCTGTGCGAACATCTTTGAAACCTACACCTGCACCAATATCTCCAGCTTCGATGGAATCCATCGCATTTTGCTTATTCGCGTGCATTTGCATTACGCGAGAGATACGCTCTTTCTTTCCAGAACGAGTATTCAATACGTAAGAACCTGAATCGATTTTTCCGGAATAAACACGGAAGAACGCCAAGCGACCTACGAAAGGATCGGTCATAATTTTGAATGCCAATGCAGAAGTATGATCTGCAACGTCAGGACGACGCTCTTCTTCAGCACCGGTATCGGGATTGGTACCTACAACCGCAGGAACATCTGAAGGAGATGGCAAATACTGAACAACAGCATCCAACAAACGCTGAACACCTTTGTTTTTGAATGCTGAACCGCACATCAATGGAACGATTTTCATCGAACATGTTGCTTCGCGGATGGCGTTATTCAATTCATCTTCGCTGATTGAATTTGGATCATCGAAGAATTTCATCATCAAGTTATCGTCGAATTCAGCAACGGCTTCTACTAGGTTACTTCTCCACTCATCCACGGTTTCCTCCAAATCAGCAGGAACAGGAACTTCGGTGTAAGTCATACCTTGGGTAGAATCGTCCCAAACGATTCCTTTGCGGGTAATCAAATCAACAACGCCTTTGAATTCTGATTCAGAACCAATAGGTACTTGCAATGGAACGGGATTACCGCCAAGAATTTCTTTGATTTCTTTTTGAACGTTGAAGAAGTCTGCTCCTGCACGGTCCATTTTGTTTACGAAACCAATACGAGGAACGTTATACTTGTTCATCTGACGCCAAACGGTTTCAGATTGAGGCTCAACGCCACCAACTGCGCAGAAAAGCGCAACAGCACCATCCAATACACGCAAAGAACGCTCTACCTCCACGGTAAAGTCAACGTGCCCTGGGGTATCGATGATGTTTACTTTGTATTCTTCGGTATCTTTGGTTGGCTGGCCCTGAACCGTTGGAAATTTCCAAAAGGTGGTGGTTGCCGCAGAGGTAATGGTGATACCACGCTCTTGCTCTTGAACCATCCAGTCCATGGTAGCAGCACCGTCGTGTACCTCACCGATCTTGTGTGTAAGACCCGTGTAATAAAGGATACGCTCAGTGGTTGTGGTTTTACCCGCATCAATGTGAGCGGAGATACCAATATTTCGGGTTAATCTTAAATCTCTAGCCATGACAAATTAGAATCGGAAGTGTGAGAATGCCTTGTTCGCTTCAGCCATGCGGTAAGTTTCTTCTTTCTTTTTCACTGCACCACCTTCACCTTTGGCAGCAGCAACGATTTCAGAAGCAAGCTTTTCAGCCATGGATTTATCTCCACGCTTACGAGCATAATTGATCATCCAGCGGAAGCCCAACGCTTGCTTGCGGTTTGGATTTACCTCGGTTGGAACCTGGAACGTTGCTCCACCTACACGGCGGCTACGTACCTCTACAGTTGGCATAACGTTATTCAACGCACGCTTCCATGCTTCCAATCCGTTCTCGTTGGAACGCTTTTCTACCAATTCCAAAGAATCATAAAAAATCGTTGCAGCGGTAGATTTTTTTCCATCCCACATCAAACTGTTGATGAATTTGGTTACCAACACCTCGCCAAACTTGGCATCGGGTGCGGTATAACGCTTCTTGGGTTTACCTTTTCTCATAACGTTGTTCTATTATTTCTTCTTACCACCTTTAGCAGCCTCTTGACCTGGCTTAGGACGCTTCGTTCCGTATTTGGAACGAGCTTGGTTACGGCCATTAACACCGCTGGTATCCAATGCACCGCGAATGATGTGGTAACGTACCCCTGGAAGATCCTTCACACGACCACCACGAATCAATACGATTGAGTGTTCTTGTAAATTGTGACCTTCTCCAGGAATGTAGGCATTCACCTCTTTTCCGTTAGTCAATCGCACACGAGCAACTTTGCGTAAAGCAGAGTTTGGTTTCTTTGGGGTCGTTGTGTACACACGGGTACAAACTCCACGTCGTTGAGGGCAAGAATCCAAGGCTGGAGACTTACTCTTCCACATTTTGTCGGTTCTTCCTTTCCGAACAAGCTGTTGAATAGTTGGCATTTTCGTATTCTAATTTGTCGTTTTTCTTACAATTAACCGCATTCTCTGCGGGACTGCAAAGGTAAATGAAGATTTTCAATAAAGCAACCCTAAAACCAAAATTTTCTACAGTTGATTGGAAAGGTGGAAAACATTTCATGAATAAAAGTATCGCACCGATGGAAATGATTGATTTTCTTTGCAGAAACAAACAATATCAACGCATGCGCCAACAACCACTTCCCGCCGAAACCTTTGTGGATAACCGTAAAAGATTCGTTCAACACCTTCCCCAAAATGCTATCGCCATCTTTTATTCCAACGAGGTGGTGGTTCGAAATGGAGACCAATTCTATTGGCCTTACCGACAAAATTCTGAATTCTATTGGCTCACCGGAATTCAACAAGAGAACTCCTACTTAATCCTTTTCCCCGATGCACCTCTTCCCGAAATGCGGGAAATGCTTTTCGTTACCGAAACCAACGAACACATCGCCACCTGGGAGGGATATAAATTAGAGATGGATGAAGCCCGTAATTTATCAGGCATTTCAACCGTTCACTGGAGCGATAAATTCGAAGGCATGATGCGCCAAATGATGGGCTATGCCGGTACGTGCTTTTTAAATACCAACGAAAACGACCGAACCCCCTCTTTCCCGCAGTCTTTTGAACACCGCATGGCGGCCAAAATCAAGTCGGAATTTCCACTACACTCCTTTGGCCGCGCTTCGGAAATCCTTCGTAAAGAACGCTCTGTTCACTCCCATCACGAAATTGAGGCCTTGAAAAAGGCGATTTCTTTAACCAAAGAAGGTCTACTATTGGCCATGAAATCCATCCGCCCCGGAATGATGGAATACGAAATCGAAGGATTATTGCAAGGTTATTATGTATCAAAAGGCGCCAAAGGATTTTCCTTCGAGCCCATCGTAGCGGGTGGCGCCAACGCCTGCGTGCTTCATTACGTTACGAACGACCGACCACTTTTAGATGGAGACCTTCTACTACTCGATCACGGAACCGAATACAACATGTACTGCTCTGATCTTACCCGATGTTTCCCCGTAAATGGCACCTTTACTCCTCGCCAAAAAGAAGTCTATAATGCCGTTTTAAGGGTAATGCGCCAAGCTAGAACATTATTGCATACCGGAAATTCCCTGAACGATTACAACTCTCAAGCAGCCCTCATCATGGAAGCTGAATTACTTTCCCTCGGATTGATCACCCAGGAAGATATCAAAAATCAAAATCCTGCGTGGCCGGCTTATAAGAAGTATTTCCCTCATGGAACGGGACACTTCCTCGGAATTGATATTCACGATATTGGAGAGCGATATTCCAAACTTCAGCCTGGAATGATCATTACCAACGAACCTGGAATTTACATCAAAGAAGAAGGGATCGGAATTCGAATTGAAAATGACATATTGATTACTGAAAACGGACCGGTTGATTTAATGGCAGATTTCCCCATCGAAGTAGAAGAAATTGAGGACATCATGAAGAGTGGAAAATAATTCCAAAATCAATCATCGAAAAGGATCCTTTTTGGCCTTGGAATGATGACCCAAACGGTTCCCCCACCCGGTTGTAAAACAACTTTTTCGGTGGAGGATTTTTTTTCTGCTCCACGTAACAACAATTGATCGGGATGTTTCGGATTCTCTACCATAACATAGGTTTGGTGAAACTCTTCCAAATGCAAAGAATCCCATGAGAACTCGATTTCATGGGTCTTATCTGTTCCAATGGCACCAACTACCCAAACTCCATTTTTTTGCTCTCGAGCGATCACCACTGGTCCACCCACCTCGGCATAGAGAATTTTAGTGTTTACATAATCAGGTTGAAAAACAGATAAAAACCACTTCCATTCTTGGGATTGTTCGTAATTAGAAATAACATCAGCAGCCATTTGAAGGGGAGAATACAACACCACCATGAGGGCCATTTGATGAATGGGTGAAGTATGCACCCGAGGAAGAATGCCTTCTTTTTCTTGACCGTTCCATTTGGTGTATTCCTTTCGATTTGAAAAATCGACGTCGAAAATTCCAGGTGTATAATCCATAGGTCCAGCCAAACCTCTAGTAAAAGGGAGCAGTGCCGTGTGGCTGGCCGGATGTCCGGCGCTCCAAGCTTCCCATTCTTGACCGCGAACGCTTTCGCCGGTCATTAAATTGGGCCAAGTACGCTCCAAACCCGTTGGCTGAATGCACTCATGAACATCAAGCATCAACTCGTATTTTGCAGCGGTTTCCACCACTTTTTGAAAATGCTCCACCATCCCTTGGCCAAATAAATGTTCCCCTATCGGACGTGCGGCGCCGGCATAACCCGTTTTTACGTACCGAATTCCGAGCCGGCGATACAGCGCAAAAGCAGAATCCATGCGTTGTTCGAAGAAGGGTGCATCTCCTCCTGTTTCACAATGTACAATGAGCTCTACCCCTTTCCATTTCGCATAACGAGCTATTTCTTTCAAGTCATAGTCGCTGGCCGACGTGGTTTGATCAAAAACGGAATCTGCTCCCCAGCGATCCCAACCTGTATTCCACCCTTCCACCAACACCCCTCCTACCCGATGGGTTGCTGCAAAATTGATGGCTTGTTTGGCTCGTTCCGTGGTCGCTCCGTGGTTAGGACCCTCCGTCCATGTTTTTGTTCCCAAATGCATCTCCCACCAAATTCCAATGTAAGAAATGGGCTTAATCCACGTAGTATTTTTAATTCTATTGGGCTCATTTAAAGAAAGAATAATGGTTGATTCCAATAAATCTGAAGCATTTTCTCCGACCAAGATCACCCGCCATGGCGACGTTAACGATCGATTGAATCGAACCAAATCGCCATTTTTCCAGGGAACGAGATCCGTCGTAAAAACACCCTTGGAATCACGTTTCAACGTCATTCTAGCGTACTTCTGCAATGCAGCCTCATGAATTGCCAAATGTAAACCATTCGAGTTTCGAAAAGTTACGGGCGTGTTAACCCAGGTGGCTTCCTGAATGGCCGTTTCATGAAAAAGTTGTTCTTGGGTATTGTAATCGGCCCAAGCCCACCATGCTTTTCCATCATTCTGAACATTAATTTGAGTTTGTTCCGCTTCTAAAACACCATTTTGCAAGCAGGCTTTTCCATTTAAAACATACCGAAAAGCCAAGGCCTTATCAAAAACTTGAAATTCAACCTTTAGCATGCCTAATGAAGGATGATGAAAATGGAAAACCGATAAATTGGATGGGTCGTTCATCTGAATTTTCTGCCCCCAAACCGCATTCCAATCATGATTCATGAATTTCGTTTGGCTGCAAGAATCGAAATCCCATTTTGCTTTTGTGTAACCTTTCAATTGAAGAGAAAGTTGGGAAGGCAGAAGAACCGTTTTTCCCTTGTATGAAAGCTGGTAATTCAAGAGCGTTGAGTTAGTTTCGACCTTCAACTCGCACATTTCGTTGGGCGAGGCGATGGTAAATGTTTTGGAAAGCGCCGGAAAGGCAAGCAAATGGAGGATGGAAAGGAAAAGAAATTTCATTCCAGAATCCCTCGTTTTTCTTGTTTATTTTTAGCGAAATCCTCTGTTTCGTACCCCTTGATTCGTTTAGGAGTAACCAGTGCTGGCTGAAATACTGCATTTCCCAATTGACGAACATCCAATGGGTTAGGAAGCCCTTGTGGATATCGAGCGAACTGATACAACTCATTTTTATGCAGGTTGCCCTCGTTGTATTGGTAGGCCTTGCTTCCCGCAATCGCAACAGCACCCGAAACGATGAGATTAAGCGGAAATGAAATAGAGGAAATCACCCCATGTCCGAAGGTGATCACCGTTGCCCCCATCATAGCAGCGTATTTCCGTGATCGAGCATACTTAATGGTGAAACCATTGACCTCACTCATGGGAAAGAAATAAAAATTACCTGAATCGATGGTTTGGATGGGGTTTTTTATTCTGGGGAATGGACTAAGTGCCTGAGCATCTTCCTTATTGAAATTCCTCAAAACCCACACTCCGGAGTCGTTTGCAGCAATCAACTCTCCTTGTAGTCGATATCCCTTTCCATCACTAATTTTGATTTGTGCGCCATAAGGGTTGTAATGCATTTGATCGTACCGAGGCAACACCTTACTTCCCGCACATCCCACGAGAAGAAATCCAAAAAGAAATAGGTTAACGATTTTCATACACCACTTTTTTATCGGAATACCTCGAATCCCAAAATTCTCGCTCCATGGTTTTTTCAAATTCTTTGTAGTTATTTGCCTCAGATCTGAAATACGATTCCGGTGCTACGCCCATTCGGGTTAATCGCTGAATATTTTTGTCTTTTACCCAGGCAGAACGACTCCATTCGAGGTAATAACCTTCAGATTCGAGAAATGCCACCCAAGAATTTCCGGCCGACGGCAACGAAAATTTCCACGTAAACTGCTGGCCGGGTGTTGTTACCAAAGGATTTTCCTTGTTGGGTAGAGAAACCAAATTACCCGAATTCCGATCATTCAACCCCATCGGTTCGATGACCTGGGGTGTTACTTCTTTTTCGATATGCACCAATTGGGCAGCGTCAATTCTCCATAAGCCTTGGTTCATGGTCAATCGAACTTTTACTCGGTGTTGGGATGAAAATTGCGGAAGCTGAATCATTTGGTTTTCAATGGCGATGGGGCCAAATTCTGAGAATTCACCCGCACTTTTCCAAGTTTGGGTTGCCTCATCGTAAACCGAAACCTCGATTCCACCAAGGGAGGATTGAATTCGCTGAAATCGTTTTAAAAACGGACCTCCTTTGGCATCCATTTCGGCGAAAATTGCTGCAAAATCATTGCCCATATCATCCATCGCCGAATAAAATAAATAGGTCGACATTAACGTTTGGCGGAAATGCAGCTGAAATCCCAAATCCTTAATTTCCTTGGTTTCAAATTCCAAATCGATGTGCTCGCGGTGTTTCATGGATTTGGGATGGGCCAAAGAAAATCGTTCAAAATGATCGGGCGATAAAAGGGCCGGCAAAACATCGCCCTCCAAGCCGGTAGCCTTGATGGGATTGATTTTGTTATTGACCGAGTAAAACCGATGATTTGACCCTTGAAGAACTGTTTTTCCGACTTCCTTTGGAAAGATTTTCAGTCGTACTCCACGCACTACATGAGTTTCCATGGCCTCGTTTTTCATGGTAATATCCAAGTTAGACGTAGCAGGCAAGTTCGGCAGGGCGTCTGCATCGGTGTAGGCCAATCGAGGTAAAATGGCCGAACTGAACCCCTCGGCATCGGAATAATGATAATTGGCATTCGGGTTCAGATAAAACGTTGGACAAGACCCAAAACAAGCCTTTGGATTCATGATGCAATACACGCCCAACGCCACATCGGCAATTCCCAAAACCGTTAATGCCCCAATTCTACCGGCTTCCGGATTTTTCAATTTCCGGTTGGTTTCGAAAAGGGAAACCGAAGAAATGGGAATTTTGCACTCACCAACAACCGGATTTCTTCGGTACACATCGTAATGAACACCGCGCCCAACGATAAACTGCTGGGAGGAATCCAATTTCCATTGGTTCTCCCAAATCACAACTTCACCATTTTTCAGGTGGGCTTTTAAAAACGGGGGTTGTTTTAAGTTATTCGTACGATCCAACAATTCGTTGGCAGAGTCGTAGGTTGTCCGAAAATAATACGTTTGGCAAGAAACCAACACAAGCAACAACAGCAAGAGCGGAACTTGCCAACTTCGGTTCGCAGATCTTTTCATGGTAGATGATTTGAAAGGCAATTTAGCAAATTTTATTGATTCGTTTCGTCCTTGATAAAAAATGGACTTCGCTCCAGTTTCAACTGTTGAAAGAAGTAACAGAGCCAATTAAATTCAGGAGAAAAATTGTCGGCATGTACGCGGATAACCTTTCCAGATCGCCTATAAAATTCAACGGTTTGGGCATACAAATCTTGAGGAAGATCCCAAATGGCTGGTTGTTTTTCAAAGTTAGAACAATGCATCAACTGTTCTAGCTTGTTCAATTCATACCCATTCATGGTGAAGAAATACGTTCCTAACGGATCGGCACGATAAATTCCTCGATATTCCACAACACCATCAGGCGTAATCTTTAGCCGAAAATTTTCACAGTTTCCAAAACAAGGATGGCTGGTATAAACAACGGAATCCCATCGACCTAAACTCTTCCAAAAAAGCGAAGTATGCTGCAGTATTTTTACCGAATTCACTGCCTCATAGGGATGCTGAAGAACCTGAATTTTAATAGAATCAGTTCCCCACCTTTCCAAAACCCTAAACTTGATATCGCCCTTCCACGAAGGCAAATCTTTAGGATTGGCCTTTAAGATAAAGGTATCCTTTGAAATGAAATACGGTTGGTACAAATACCGTGTTTGGTAATTAGCACGATTACCTAGAAATGATAATCCAAAACCATCTTGAGCAATCCATTCACCTTCCATCTTGCGTTGAAATCGTTTTTTGGGAGCGGTTTGCGAATTTCCTTGATAAAGGACCAACAAGAAAGAAACGAAAAGGAATAGTGTTCTCATGGTGGCAAAAGGTTTTTGCAAAGGAAAGAAATTGGATGGTAACTTTGCACCAATGGAAACATATTTATACGCAATTTCGGCCATTTTTTCCATGGTCAATCCCTTGGGAGCGGTGCCTGTTTTCTTGGCACTCACCGAAGGTGATCCCGCTCCTCACATCAAAAAACAAATTCGAAGGGCATCTTTTTACATGCTGGGAATCATGCTGATTTTCTTTTTTGGTGGGACTTTCATTCTGAAGTTTTTTGGCATCACGGTAGAAGGAATGCGCATCGCTGGTGGACTCATCATTGCCCGTTCAGGGTTCGACTTGATGTCGGCCAAATCCCGAGGCGAAAAAGCCATTTCAAAAAAAGCGCAAGAAGATGCCAAAGCCCGAAACGACATTGCCTTTTCTCCACTTGCCATGCCCATTTTGGCCGGCCCGGGAGCCATCGCACTTATGATTGGATTGGCGAAAGAAAACAGCGGATTGGTCGATAATTCGGCCATCGTTTCGGCCATCATTTCGGTTTCGGTTCTCACCTTTCTCATTTTAACCTATGCTCCTTTGCTCATGAAACTCCTCGGAGAATCGGGAGCATCGGCCATGAGCAAAATGATGGGTTTCATTTCCCTGTGCATTGGAGTTCAATTCGTGATCAATGGGGTAAAACCCATCCTCAATCAAATCCTATAACATGATCGCATCTTCTTGGTTTAATCAACATTCTTCACTGCTTCAAGATGCCATAAAGGCCGAAAAGAGTCGCGGATTTTATACGCCTTTCCCCGAAAATCCTAAAGCCTATCCCGCAGAGTCGGACGAAAAAGGAAAGCTGGCCTTTTTATCGAAAATGAATACCGATTTTGATGAATTGTTGCAAACCCGTCCTTCCCGCTTTGAAGGCGAGGAAATTTCCCCTTGGTTAGGAACCGGAATCGGAATCAAATACCCCATTTTCCCCGATAAATTATTGGTTCTTCAAGCCAACCAAGCCGGCGCAACGTGGAAGAATTTTTCCGTGAACGACCGCGCCGGAATCTTACTGGAATCTTTGCACCGGGCACAAGAACGATTTTTCGAAATTGCTCACGCCACCATGCACACCACCGGCCAATCGCTCATGATGGCTTTTCAAGCATCGGGTCCGCATGCGGCCGATCGCGCATTGGAAGTTTTGGCTGTGGGTTACGAGCAATTGAATCGCTATCC
>JAIYBD010000045.1 GCA_027488715.1 Bacteroidota bacterium
TCTTGCGATAACGTTAATTTCTACAGCAACAAGTTTTTGGGTCAACAAGGAAATTATGCGTTGTATTTGAGTGCGATGGATGGGGATGCTTCTGCTCCAAATAAGTTTTACAACAACGTGTTCTCGTGTAACTTTAATGTTACTTCAAATCCCTTTGTTGTATATGCCAATATCCGTCAGGATTCTACTGCAACGGTTGATACTTTACCTGATTTCCTTTCTTTTGTACACAATACCGTTAATGTAACGACCAATAGTAACAATACTGCAAATAACAGCGTTGCCGTGTTTTATTTCAATCGTTCAACCTTTGGTCAGCGTGCATTTGCATTAAGCGGTTTGGAATTTATCAATAACAATATTGTGGTGAAAGCTGGATCTGGATTTACATTGGATGGTACCTACCGTGCAATGGTTTTCAATGATACTTTTGCGGTGAAGTCTCTCATTTCAGACAACAATAATTATTGGATCAATGGTGGAACCAATCAGTTATTCCGCGTTGGAACAACCGATTACCCGACCTTCTTAAACTGGAGAGGAACGTATAATCAGGATAATGCATCCCATACGGTGAATCCCCAACTTATTTCATTAACAAATCCTATTCCTACCATCTCATCATTCAATAACTTGGGTTCTCCTTCTTATGTTACTGATGATATTTTAGGGGTTGGCCGAAATGCCGTTACACCGGATATTGGTGCTTATGAATTTACTCCTATTGCAAACGATGCTGGAGTTGTAAGTATTGATACCCCTTCTACAGGGTCGGGAGCATGTGGTTTTTCAAACGCTGAGCCCATTCGTATTTCTGTTGGAAGTTTTGGAACCAACGCAGTAAACAATATCATCCTTGTTGCTGAATTAAATGGAGCTGTGATTGGTCGCGATACCATTCGTACCATCATTCCAAGCGGAACAGTTATTCAATACACGATGTTAAACGCCCGTGCAAATATGGCATTGGGTGGAAATTACACACTTCGAGTTTGGTCTATTCGTAATGGAGATACCAATTTTATCAACGACACCGCATCTCGCAGCTATTTTAACCCCATCGTAACCACCTTCCCTTATATTCAATCCTTTGTAGGTCAGGCCACTGGTCCAGGAGTTCGCACCTCGGTTTTGGGTTGGAATGTTAATCCAGACAATGGTTTTGTTTGGAGATGGTTTGCTTTTAATGGCAATTATACCACCAATTCTGGCCCTGCTTTTGACCGTACTACTGGTCTTGCAGGTGGAGGAAACTATTTGGTAACTTACGGTGCAGGAACTGGGCCAGATGCCATTGTTGCTTCTCCTTGTTTCGATTTCACCAATGTAGCCGCACCACGTTTGGCCTATTGGTACCACATGTTTGGTAGCAACATTGGAACGCTCTATGTTGAGGCAGAAAGAAATGGAAATTGGATTGTTATTGATTCTATTGTAGGACAGCAGCAAACAATCAAAGCAGATCCTTGGGCACGTCGTGTGGTGAGCTTAAATCAGTTTGCTCGTTCCTCTGTAAAAATTCGCTTCCGTGCTCCCAAAAATGGAACAGGCGGTAATCAGTACATTGCCATCGACGATATTGAGATTTATCAAGCACCTCCAACGGATTTACAGGCGGCCGGATTCATCACTCCTTCTACAGGAGTTGGATGTAATGTTTTATCAGCCAATCAGCAAGTTAAGGTGGTAGTTCGCAACCAAGGTTCTGCTACGGCAAGAAACTTTACCGCTGGGTACATTGTTAACAACGGCACTCCCGTAACTCAATCGGTTACAGATTCCGTACGAGCTGGCGATACCATTCATGTAACGTTTACTACCCGTGCCAATATGGCTGCATTCGGCTCTTACAATTTGGTTACGTTTACCGCTACTCCAGCCGATACTCTTAGAACAAATGATACGGCCAGAGCTACCATTGTTAATTCAGTTGTTTCTACTTTCCCATTTGCAGAAAATTTTGAATCGGGAGTTTCAGGGGGTGGAAATGCCACAGGAACTTTGCCAGCCGGTTGGGCTGCTAGACCAAGTGGAACAAATATTCATGGCTGGTATCTGTTTTCAGGTTCCACTAGCTCTACAGCAACCGG
Source organism: Bacteroidota bacterium (assembly GCA_027488715.1). Taxonomy (GTDB): domain Bacteria; phylum Bacteroidota; class Bacteroidia; order UBA7662; family CANHCV01; genus CANHCV01. The sequence goes on from JAIYBD010000045.1 coordinate 2,091, forward strand.
TCCAACGGTTGACAATACCCTAGGAACTTCAGCTGGTAAATACATTTATACCGAGACTTCTTATGGTGCTTTAAACGACAGTGCGATTATTGAATCGCCATGTTTTGATATTGTGAACATCACGAATCCTGCTATTTCTTTCTTTACTCACCGATTTGGAGCTACCATTGGAAATATGTATGTTCAATATTTGAATGGTTCAACTTGGGTAACGATTGATTCTTTGGTGGGTCAAATTCAATCGGCAGAGGCAGATCCATGGGTAAACCGTCGTTACACTTTTAATAAAGGAGCGTTAACAACTACGAAAATTCGATTTGTTGCTTTGCGAGGCACCTCTTTCACAGGCGATATGGCCATCGATGATTTCTTATTCTTTAATCAGGTTGGAAATGATGTAGCTCCTGTTGCATTGGTATCTCCTTCAAATTCTGGAAGTTGTCCATCTGGGGTAGATTCTGTTCGAATTCGAGTTGCGAATTTTGGAACAGCGCAACAAACCAATGTTCCTGTATCGTATCAATTGTTGCCTTCCGGAACCATTGTCAATGGAACTATTCCGCGCATTAACTCCGGAGATACAGCAACATATACGTTCACAACAACCGTGAATACTTCGGCTTCTGGTCCTTATAGTTTCAGAATTGTAACAGGCTTGTCAACTGATCAAACTCGTTCCAACGATACACTTCTAGCTACCTACACCAATCAAACCATTGTAGCCAACGACACCCAGAACTTCGAAGGCTCTGTAGTTCCTTTCAATATCAATAAAGGTTGGAGAATTCAAAGCATCTCTGGTTCAACGTATGGTTTCCAAATTGCAAACGGAAGCGTTGGTACGACATTGTCTGGTCCAACTGTCGATAAAACCTTGGGAACGAACCTTGGAAA
>JAIYBD010000088.1 GCA_027488715.1 Bacteroidota bacterium
GAAACCATTACGATTAAAGAATCGGCGTTCACTTGATTAAAACGGTAGCTATAGTCGAAGCTGAATTTGCCATTGTTTGTCGCAGTTAAATCGATGGCAGGAGATTCGAAAACATCTTCCGAAGTGCGTGTAGCATTGTTGGTGTTATCTACGCGGATAACAGGTGTGGAGTAACCGGCAGATCCGATGGTGGTTTCCAATTCAAAGGTTTCAGCATCATCAGCGTTCAAAACGATCCAGCCGTTGTTCACACCATCGCTTAAGTTTTGAAGTGTTGGAAGTGCTTTTCCGTTGCTCACTTCAATTGTTTCAGTTGCAACATCAGTACCGTAAACATTGGTAACCGTATAGGTAATGGTGTAGATACCATTCGCAGAAAATTCTAGTTCTGGAGATACCGAAGTTGCAGAAGTTCCGTTAACAAACGTTGCTTGGGCAGGAGTAATGTTCCAGTTATGAGCTGTTGCATTTACGGCTTGTCCTTTCAATTGAATGGTTTTTCCAGTGCATGTTGCAGAAGCAGAGGAAATAAATCCAGCAATCGGAGCTGTTTGGGCATCAAATACGCGGATATCGTCGATGGCGATGTCGCTGGTGTTTCCGCTACCGGCTGTTGCACGAATGGCCAAAACCAAAGCGTTGTTTTTGTAGGCCGATAAATTCGCGCTGATTTTCACCCAATCCTGGCCCTGAGATCCAAAAAGTGGAGTGGCAATGTCTTTTACCAAACGTCCGTCGATCACAGCATCCAAGTGCAATTCGCCCATGTTTGCGCCATTCATGTGAGCATAAAACTCGACCATGGGCATTTGAGTAGCAGCTAAATTGAAACAAGGAGTCGTTAAAATCGCAGTTTTACCGTTAGCCAAATCAGCTTCCAAGTAAGCATAGTTACCTTTTCCAGAACGATCGGTTAATGGACCAGTGAAGGCTGTTGGTGTTTGTTTGTTGAATACGCGGAAGTCAACCTGATCAGCAGAACCATTGTTCTCGTTGTGTAAACCATTCACCAAAGCAAATTGAATCGTCGCAGGATTAGAGGTATGCAATGGTTGAGTATTGAAGTTTTCTACATAAGGCAATGTAGTTGCAGTTGTTGCCTTGATGGTCATGTTCTTCAACAATTGGTTGTTGGTTACATCTCCGTCACCAGCTCCACGAACGTTCGCAGCTAAAGTAAAGTTGGTTGAAGGAATTTGAATGTTGGAAGCAAAAGTGTACTCAATAGAATCATAGCTTTCGATCAAAGTTCGGATGGTGTCGGTCGCAACAACACTTCCGTTCAAGATGAGATCAATGGGTGCTAGGGTAACTGCACGAAGGCCTTTATTTACTACCATTACTTTTACTTGAGCCTGTGTTCCCTGACAAGAAGCAATGGATGCTAAGGCAGGGGAAACGATTTGGCTAACCGCCAAATCCATGATGGAAGGACAAGTTGAATTGGAAGCCAAACGAGCTACCGCTTCTGAACGAACGGACAATCCATCGTTTTGACCGATTGCACTGATGGCAAAGTATTGATCAATAGAAGGGGAGATGGTGTTGATCACATAACGGTTATTGGTGGTCATTCCCAAAGAATCCATCACATAATCGCCCAATTTGTAGATAGCATATCCTGTTGCTCCAACTTGAGGATCCCAAGAAATTTGTGCTGAATCGCTGCAGAACCAATCTACTTTCAATCCAGTTGGACGTTGAACAGCGCTGAATTCGCCAGAATAAGCCACTCCTTTATCGCTGCTAATTTTTAGTTTTACGCCACCGGTGTTGAAGTTGGGAACGCTCCAAGCATGAGAACGAGCTGTGCCAGGTAAATTACGGGCTACTGCAGTCCACGCGCCATTGTTAATGGAATAATCCAAATGGTAGTAAGATGCTCCATCCATACCTTCCCAAGTGATCACTTCATTGTTGAAGGGAGTTAAAGACTCGCCACCAAATGGATAAACAAACCGAACAGACTTGTTGTAATGGGTGAATACCACGTAGAATTTTTGAGAACCGAGAGCCAAATTTGAACCTGTTACTACCAAGCGAATTGCACCAGATGTGGGAGTATCAATCACCAATTGTTCAACGTTATTCAAGGTGTCAATTCCAGTAGAAGCTTGAGCTGTAACGCGATTGGCAGATGGATCCAAAACCAAAGGCTGATAGAATTCATTGTAGTTATTTCGGTTCGCTGTTAAATCAAGATCATTGATCAACGCCTTGGAAGAATTGGCCTGAGCCTCAGGATCTTGCCAGTACAACATTACCTTCGTTTGCTGGGTGTTCGCTGGAATGGAAATGGTGAACACCATGGAATCACCTGTTGAATTCAAGGTACCCTCACGAAACTGGCGGCCCTCTATTGCTTCAACGGCTTTAAGTGCATTCACCGAACCGAATCCATAAGTATAATCTGGTCCAGGATTGCCCTGATCGTCGGCTGTATTCATCATGATGGCTTTAAGTAATGCTGCCGGTGGGTTCGCATTACGATTTGCCAAGCGGTAAGCTTGAGACAACTGAGCTGCAATTCCAGTAACCATACTAGAAGCTGCAGATGTTCCTGAACTGATGGTATAACCTGTATTTCCAATGGTCGATTGTCCATTTCCTACAGCTACGATTTCTGGTTTAACACGTCCATCTCTGGTAGGACCCTTAGAGCTTAGGGTATCAATATTTCCATCCAACCACGAGTTTCCGACCGTTAATACGTTTTTTGCGGCTTTAAATCCACCCGTAATGGTTGAAAAACCAGCAGGAGCAGCAGAGCCGCATGTGTTCATTCCTTCATTTCCTGCACTAAATACGTGCAAAACCTGAGGATACATGTTTACAATTTGGTCCATAGAATACGCTTCGATGTTGTAACCGGTATTGCAACCTGTTCCATAAGCAGTATTGGTAATGGTGGTATTGTTTCCAACAAAATTGATCCCGGTATTCAACAACTGCAAGTGATTGGTTGCATCATAATTGGTTACACGAGCGCGAGGCGATACACCCATGTTCAGCGGATTAATGTTTCCAGCACCTGCCATAATTCCAGCTGCCATGTTAGCATGACCGCCTTGATTAACACTGGTAAATGCATTGAAAACACGCCCTTTGAAATCAGGATGCATCGAAATTTCATTTAAATCGCCATTGGCAATTTCAACACCTAAGCCGTTCAAACGGCGCTGAGAGCGATAAACGCCCAACAATACATTAGAACGGGTAGCTACACGACCAGAAAGATCTTCCAATTGTGCAGGTCCGGTTACAAAATCCATGGCTTGAACAAAGGGCTCATGAGCCAAGGTCATCAATTGATCCATGGTTCCTACCACGGTAAACGTATTTCCAGGAGTTTGATCGGCTTCAAAGGTGAATCCCTTTTGAGCCAACTCCTCTTTCATTTCATTTTTATTTACCCCGTTGAAAAGAACAACGGTGCTTGCAGTCATGTTACCACGAACAGCGTGACCAGGAATGGAACGGTTCAAGAAAGCAGCGCTTACTTTTTCTGAGGCATAGAATTCACGTGTGCGAGTGATTCCGGCTTTCGCCAATTGACCTGCACTCATGCCTTCTGGATAAGAAATGAAGTACTGATTAGCGCGCAAGAAACCAAGAACTTTAATTCCTTGTTCTGTCCAGCGCGCTTGAATAGCGGCTGTGGGCGCTTGTTGAACCGAACCTACAACATACACACGGCCCGCATGAGCGGATCCGTGTGCGTGTGTGGTTTGAACTTTTTCAGTGTCGTTCTGACGCTGAACCTGCTGGGTAGCGGCTTTTGCTGCTACTGTTGTGGCGGCTGCTGCGACGGCGGCCATCAACGCTTTTGTGTTTAATGTGTACATAACTGCGACGTTTTGTTGAATTCAAAACTAGGGCAGTATGTTATTTTTTATCACCAATTAAACACACATTGGTCATGTAGTACCAATATCGTTTTTTAACTTTTTTATTCTGTTTTTTGTTGAATTAGTCCAAAAATCTTTCCCATTCTTCGTAGGCAACCTTTAGCTCATTTTGAGCTTCCAAAAGCTGCGCATTTATGCGGTTTAAATGGGTAAAATCAGCGCTATTGGCGTTTTCAATTAGGTCGTTCTCCAAGACAGAAATGCGCTCTTCAATCTGATTAATTGTTCGTTCAATGGCGTCTTTCTTACTTGAACTTTTATTTTCCGAATCTTTAACCTTTTTACTTTTTTCAGAATTATTTTCCGAACCCGTCACTTTAGGATTTTCTGAAATGACTTCACTATTTTGAATATTCTTCGATTTTGTTGCCCAAAACTCGGCTCCATAAAGCTCCTCAAACTCCGAATATCCACCATCGAATACCCTGATTTTTCCTCCATCCAAATACCACACTTTGTTCGAAACTTCACGTAAAAAATCGCGATCGTGGCTCACCACCACATAACTTCCATTGTAGGCCTGCAAGGCATCGCCCAATTGCTCTACACTCGGAATATCCAAATGGTTCGTCGGTTCGTCCAACATTAAAAAATTGGCCCCTTGCGCCATCACAATGGCCATCGCCACCCTGGCTCGCTCGCCACCCGACAGTACACTCACCCGCTTATCAATATCGTCACCGCCGAATAAAAAGGCACCCAATAAGTTTCTCTTTTCTTGATCGCTGTACAACGTACCTCGCGTCACTTCATCCCAAATCGTGTTTTTCGCATCCAAAACATCCAATTGGTGCTGAGCATAAAACGAAAAACGAACGTTATGCCCCAAGATCGATTCCCCCGAGTAATCCATTCCTCCACTGATCACTTTCAGTAGGGTGGACTTTCCTTGACCGTTGGGGCCGATCAAAGCCACTTTATCACCTCGTTCCAAAACAGCATCAGCACCCGTGAAAATAACTTTATCTCCAAATGCTTTCTTTACTCCCTTCAAACGAACGACCTCTTTTCCGGCCCGTTCCACAGCGACCGGCTTAAATGCCAACGAACGACTCGGGCCGTCTTCCACCTCGATGCGATCAACCTTATCCAATAATTTGATGCGGCTTTGCACCGCTCTCGCCTTCGACGCTTTGGATCGAAAACGCTCCACAAATCGCATCTGCTCTTTGAACCAGGCCTCTTGGTTTTTGGCTTGGGCCATCAACAACTCCAATCGTTCTGCTTTCGTAATTTCATATTTGGAATAATTGCCCGAATAATCGGTGATGCGTTGCCGATCCAATTCCCAAATGCGATTGCACGATCCATCTAAAAAGGCCTTATCGTGGGAAACAATCATAACGGCTCCTTCGTACCGGGCAATGAATTGCTCTAACCATTGAATAGCTGGCAAATCCAAGTGGTTGGTCGGTTCGTCGAGCATCAACAAATCCGGGCGTTCCAGCAAGCATTTGGCCAACATGGCCCTCATTCTCCATCCGCCCGAAAACTGACGGTAGGTTTTCTCCATTTCGGCATCGGTAAAGCCCAATCCGACCAACGTTTTCTTTACCTCACTTTCAATTCGGTAAGCATCCAATCGCTGCACCTCTTCTTGCAGGTAATACATGCGATCGGTTTCTTTTTCGGTAAAATCGGTTCCCTTATTGTAAAGGGCATCCAATTCCAACAAATAATCGTAAGCCGATCCAAAGGCTTGTGCAACGACTTCAAAGAGCGATCGATCGGATTCATAAGCCAGAAGATCTTGGTTGAAGTAGCCAATTTTAAGGTTTTTTTGTTTGGAAACAACGCCTTTTGTGGGCGTTTGTTGGGCCGCAATGATGCGCAACAAGGTACTTTTCCCCATTCCGTTGCGGCCAACCAAGCCAATGCGGTCGCCTTGATTTACCCTTAAGGCAACTTCTTCAAATAACGTTCTTCCTCCAAAATCGAGTCCGATTTGATCCAGTGATAACATAAGAAAAAAATGATTGTAAAATTACTTCCAACACGCATGAATAAAAAGAAAACCCTCCATGGGAGGGCTCTTATAACCTTTTTTGTTTTTCAATTGATATGCCTCAAACGAATTTGATCATCACCGAACCCTTCTCTACAGTTTGTCCAACACCCACCTTAATTTCAGAAATGGTACCATCACCGGGTGATTTGATGAGGTTTTCCATTTTCATCGATTCTAAAACTAACAACGGATCTCCTGTTTTCACTTCTGCCCCATCTTCGACCAAGACTTTGAGGACCAATCCGGGCATGGGTGATTTCAATTCGTTCAATTTTTTTGCTGAAGATGAATCAAAACCCAATTTTTCGAGCATTTGATCCAAATGATCTTGCAATTCAATGGGGTAAAGTACTTGGTTAATCTTCCAGAAGAATTGCTTTCCTTCTCGGTTTACCAATTCGGCTCGGAAACCTTTGTTCCCAATGATGATGTGATAATGATTTCCTCCCAATGAAACAACATCGGTTCCAACAGGTGCTCCATTCAGAAGAAATTGGTCATTTTCGCGGATAAGCGAAAAAACCTGTTCCCCAAATTTTACTCGGTAACTCATGCCAACTTGGTTGCTTTCTCAATTCGTTCGTAACCTTCTACAATATCGCCCACTTTGATATCGTTGTAGTTCTTCACCTGAAGACCACATTCGTACCCCGAGGCAACTTCTTTTACATCGTCTTTGTAACGTTTCAAAGAATCCAATTCTCCCGAATAAATAACAACTCCGTCGCGAACGATGCGGATTTTGGTATTTCGGTTGATTTTTCCATCCAACACCATACATCCAGCAACCGATCCAACTTTGGTAATTTTGAAAACTTCACGGATTTCAACGTTACAAACAATCTTCTCTTCGAAGGTTGGTGCCAACATGCCTTCCATAGCGCTCTTCACTTCTTCGATGGCATCGTAAATGATGGAGTAATTGCGGATATCGATTTCTTCGGTTTCGGCCAACTTGCGCGCTTGAGGGTAAGGACGTACTTGGAAACCAATGATGATCGCATCGGAAGCCGATGCCAAAAGAACATCGGATTCGGAGATTTGACCTACGCCTTTGTAAATCACGGAAACGCGTACTTGTTCGGTGCTCAATTTTTCGAGCGAATCGGCCAATGCTTCCGCCGATCCATCCACGTCGGCCTTGATAATCAACTTCAATTCCTGGAAATTACCGATGGCCAAACGACGTCCGATTTCATCCAAAGTAATGTGTTTTTTGGTACGCATGCCTTGTTCGCGCAACAATTGATTGCGTCGGGTAGCGATGTCTTTTCCTTGGGCCTCCGTTTCAGGAACGAAAATTTTATCGCCAGCGGTAGGTGCTGCGGGGAAACCTAAGATCTGAACCGGGGTCGAAGGTCCAGCCTCTTTGATTCTCATGCCGCGTTCGTTCATCAAGGCTTTCACCTTGCCGAAATGCGAACCGGCAAGAATTGGATCTCCAACACGCAAGGTTCCTTTTTGAATAAGAACCGTGGTAACAATTCCTTTTCCTTTATCCAACATCGCTTCAATCACAGTTCCTGATGCACGAATGGCAGGATCAGCTTTCAAATCGAGGATATCAGCTTCCAAAAGAATCTTTTCGAGCAACAACTCAACATTCATTCCTTTTTTAGCAGAAATCTCTTGACACTGGTATTTTCCGCCCCACTCTTCCACCAAGATATCCAACTGTGCAAGTTGTTCGCGGATACGATCGGGGTTAGCTTCCGGACGGTCGATTTTATTTAAGGCAAAGATGATAGGTACTCCTGCTGCTTGAGCGTGGGAGATCGCCTCCTTGGTTTGGGGCATGACCTGATCATCGGCTGAGATAACAATTACAACGATATCGGTTACTTGAGCTCCACGTGCACGCATGGCCGTGAAAGCCTCGTGACCTGGAGTATCCAAGAACGTAATTTCACGTCCATCGGGCAAAGTAACTTCGTAGGCACCAATGTGCTGGGTAATTCCTCCAGCTTCACCGGCGATTACGTTGGCCTTACGAATGTAATCCAACAACGATGTTTTACCGTGGTCAACGTGACCCATGATGGTAACGATGGGCGGACGGGTTACTTTATTTTCGTCGAGTTCTACCTCTTCCAAATTGGGTTCATCGGATTCTGCCGATTGGAATTCCACTTCGAATCCGAACTCTTCAGCTACGATGGAGATGGTTTCAGCGTCCAAGCGTTGGTTGATGGATACCATCATGCCTAGCATGAACACTTTAGAGATGACTTCATTCACCGACACATCCATCAATTTTGCCAAATCGGAGGTAGTTAGGAATTCGGTTACTTTCAGGATTTTGTTTTCTCTTTCCTGATTCTCCATTTCCTGACGGAATTCCTCAGCGGCATCATCGCGTTTTTGGCGGCGCATTTTGGCGCGGTTATCGAACTTGGATTTTCCGCCGGCCATCCGCGCCATGGTAGCACGAATTTGGTCTTGGATTTGCTTTTCGGTGAGTTCAACCGGTTGGGCAGGAGCCGCTGCGGGTTGATTTCGATTGTTATTTCCTTTGTAATTCGGGTTGCGGTTTCCGCCTTGGTAGTTTGGACGATTACCACCGCCTGGGGTGAACGGACGATTTCCTGTATTGGGTGTTCCTGGGGTTGTTCCTGGTGCAGCAGCAGCTCCATCAGGTCCGGTTTTTTTACGTTTCCGCTTTTTCTTATCGTCGTTGGTCACCTGTCCGTTTGCCGTTGCCGACATCACGGGTTTTGGTTTTTTGGCGAATTGACTTAAATCAATTTTACCCATCACCACAGGACCAGAAAGCTTATCAGCTTTTGCTCTTACCACGGCATTGGGATCAACAGGCACCACTTCGGGAGCTGTGGATTCAATTACAGGGGGCGCTTCAACTACAGGAGGTTTTGGGGCTTCAACAATGGGGGCCTCTGTTTTTTCAGGAGTTGGTTCAACCGTCTTTTCCACGATGGTTGGAGCTGGTTTTTCAACCACCTCAGCCACGGGTTCAGGGCTAGGTGTTGGTGTTGGTTTTTCAACTTCCACCGGTGCAGGAGCTACTTCTGGTTGCTCTGCTTTCTTGCCCGACAAATCAATTTTTCCAAGAACTTTTGGACCTGAGAGGGTCGGTGCTTTGGCTTCGATTTTTTCTTCTTCTGACTTTCGTTTGATCGGTTCATTCAAATTTTTGATCAGAATAACTTCTGAATCGTCGGAAGCATCAGCATTGGATTTTGAATCCTCATGGGTATCAATGGAACTTGCTCCTTTTCGGTTCACGCCGATTTGGATTTTGTCGGCTTGTTCCCGAAGTTCTTTTTCTTTCCCGTATTCTTTCCCAAGTACGCGATACATATCGGTATCAATGGGGAAATTGGGGTTTCGCTCTACCGCAAATCCCTTACCAGTCAAAAATTCAACGACTGATGACAAAGAGATGTTGAACTCTTTGGCGACTTTTGCGAGCTTGAGCGCTTTATTTTCGTCTGACATACGTTTTCTTTTTGGATGTTGGGGGAAATGAGGGTTAATTATTCGAATTCAGCTTTGATGATTCGATAGATTTCGGCTACGGTTTCTTCTTCGAGATCGGTACGTTTCACGATATCGGAAGGATCGATGGCCAGAACAGATTTTGCGGTATCCAAACCAATGTTTTTCAACTCATCGATGATCCATTCTTCGATTTCATCGGCGAATTCATCCAAGTCGATATCTTCATCACCTTCATCATTTTCGCGGAACACATCGATTTCATAACCGGTTAATTTCGCTGCAAGTTTGATGTTATGTCCACCTTTACCGATGGCCAAAGAAACTTGATCGGGTTTAAGGTAAACATCGGCTCTTTTTTGATTTTCATCCAAGGAGATGGATGAAATTTTTGCAGGTGAAAGGGCGCGAGTGATGTACAATTGAGTATTGGTGGTGAATGGAATAACGTCGATGGATTCGTTGCGCAATTCGCGAACGATGCCGTGAATACGGCTTCCTTTCATGCCCACGCAAGCGCCAACGGGATCGATACGATCATCGTAACTTTCTACGGCAACTTTGGCTCTTTCTCCTGGTTCGCGTACAATGTTCTTGATCACGATTAGGCCATCGAAAATCTCAGGAACTTCCAACTCGAGAAGTTTGCCGAGGAACGAAGGTGCGGTACGAGAAACAATCACTCGAGGATTGTTATTCAACATTTCCACCTTCCAAACGACGGCACGAACGGTTTCGCCTTTTTTGTAAAAATCAGCGCGAATTTGCTCGGTTTTGGGAAGAATCAGCTCATTGCCTTCATCGTCGAGCAACAACATTTCCTTTTTCCAAACCTGATAAACCTCGCCAGAAATGATTTCTCCGATGCGGTCTTTGTATTTCTGATAAAGATTATCCTTCTCTAATTCGATAATTTTTTGAGCTAAAATCTGCTTGGCGGCCAAAATGGCGCGACGTCCGAAATGCTCGATCTTCACTTCTTCGATGAGTTCTTCACCGATTTCAATGCTCTCGTCGATCTTGATGGCTTCGGCATAAGGAATTTTATCCAAGTCCCAAATATCTTCGGAGTTATCGTCGACAACTTCACGATTTCGCCAAATCTCAATCTCACCTTTTTCGGTATTGACAATTAAGTCAAAGTTCTCGTCGGTCCCGTATCGTTTCTTCAACATGGTACGGAAAACTTCTTCCAGGATACGCATCATGGTGACGCGGTCCATCATTTTAAACTCTTTAAATTCCGAAAACGAGCCAATCAATTCTTCGCTACGCATGGCAATCTTATTTAAATGATACTTCTACTTTTACTTCTA
>JAIYBD010000133.1 GCA_027488715.1 Bacteroidota bacterium
ATGTGCGAGGCATGTTCTAAAATCCACGCCGACTCCCGAAACGAACAAAGCCCAGCGGCATTCACCCACGTCGTCGGGTTTTTCGCTGCCAATCGCTCGCCCTGTTCTTGTTCGCCGGGTCCGCCCACAAAAATCCATCGGTCCTGGGGATTCATCCACAGAAGCATTTTATCTTCAGGAATTCGCTTGGTAGCGTGGGCGGCACCCAAAACCATGACATGGTACGTGCCCTGCCATTCGGTGGGTTCATGGAGCTTTTGGGGTTCCAAGGTGTTCGGGAAATTCAACGGAAAATTTCCTTCGATTCCCAAGTGACGTATCGTTTTTAAATATCGGTCAACGGCAGTAGGAAACCTTTTTTTGATTCCCAAATGAACCCAAAGAAATCGTTCCCAGTTGGCTTTGTAAAAGGTTTTTACCGGGCCCTTCACGGCCCAACGAATTCTCCAACTTCTCCAATTGTTGTGCAAATCGAGAATGAGGTCGAACGTTTGATGCTGAAGGGCGGCTGGAACGCCATCGTCCCAAGCATGCAAATGATCCACGCTCGGGTGGCCTTCCAACAGTCCGATGTTTTGTTTTTTGGTGATGTAATGGATCTCAACCTCAGGGTTCCATTGCTTCAACGCCCTCATCACGGGGGTGGTTAAAACAATATCGCCGATGGCGGAAAAACGAATGATCAGTATTTTCATTCGATGGTAATATCCATGGGCATTCGGGTTTGTACCGGTGTGCGGAAAAGGGTGTGTACCCGTTCCACCATCCACGCTTCTGGCCCCTTCCACGCCATTTTTGCCGAAGCCGATAATTCTTCGAGCACGGCAGCGAATCCTTCGGTTACTTCGGGGAATGATTTGATTTCGTAGTTGGATATTCCTGCTTTTTTAGCGGCGTACCGAATGGCTTCTTCCAATCCTCCAAACTCGTCAATCAATCCGATTTGTTTGGCTTCAATTCCGCTGTAAACGCGTCCTTCTGCAATTTCATACGCCTTTTTCAGCGGCATTTTTCGGTGTTTGGCCACCATGCCTACGAAATCGTCGTAGGTTTGGTTCACCGAATTTTGGAACCAAGCACGCTGGGCATCGGTCAGAGGATGATTGAGGTTTCCGATGTCGCTATTCGGAGCGGTAGAAATGCGGTCGAAGGTAATTCCAAGTTTGTTTTTGAAGAAATTACCGGTGTGGGGAACGGTAGCAAAAACGCCAATGGAACCGGTAATGGTGTTGGGTTCTGCAAAAATTCGTTCTCCGGGAGCGGCAATCATGTATCCGCCCGAAGCCGCAACATCGCCCATCGATACGATCAAGGTTTTCTTTTTCTTCAAAATTTCCAATTCCCGTTCCATCACATCGGAGGCGAGGGCGCTTCCGCCCGGGGAGTTCACCCGCAACACCACCGCTTTGATGCGATCGTTTTCGGCGGCTTCCCGAATCGCTTCCACCAAGGTTTCATCTCCCAAATAGCCGCCCGAGTTTTTGCCGGAAACAATTTCGCCTTCGGCATAAATAACCGCAATTTTTGCATCCGATCTCTCTTCTTCTTGTGCTATTTTGAACGCATAATCATGAACTTCAACCAAGTCGGGATCGGATTCTCCGGCGATTTTCCCTAAAAGCGAATCAACTTGATCTTGGTACAATAAATCGGTCACCAATCCCATCTTTTTAGCCATTTCTGGATTGGATATGCTGAGGTTTTTTGCCCATTGGTCCAAATTTTCAGCGGGAATTTTTCTTCCTTTTGAAACCGATTGCAAGTAATCTTGGTAAATGTTTCCAAGGAAGGATTCTACTTGCTCGCGGTTGTAATCCGAATAATTTTCACGGGTAAATACCTCGCCAGCACCTTTGTAATTTCCTTTTTTAATCAGCTCCACTTGGATGTCGAGTTTGTCCAATAACCCCTTGTAAAACATGCCGTTGGAGGTCATGCCTTGCAAAATATAATTTCCTTTGGGATGAAGGATGATGTGATCGGCGCCGGCCGAGAGGTAGGTTTCTTTTTTGGTGTAGATGGCGCCGTTGGTGATGACTTTTTTCTTCGATTGCTTGAAATCTTCGATGGCCGATTTGATTTCGTTCAACGAAGCCATTCCAGGATATTGCCCCGCCGCCGAAAAATCCAAGTACAACGCTTTGATGTCGGGATCGGTCTTCGCAGCCTGAATGGAATGGGTGATTTGTCGCAAGCTGAGGCTTGCTTCCCGCGATAGCGGCCCAAGATCTAATCCAGAAAACGGATCGTTTTTCTCTTGGTCGATGATGGGTCGATTGAACGAAATTTTGAGAATGGAGTTTTCGGCCACTTTTACGGGTTCTTTGCTTCCTGAAGCACCGGCAATGGCGGCTCCAAGAATGACAAAGAAAAGGATAAACAAGACAAATAATGCGATGAATAGGCCCAGGCAACTGGCCATCGTGGTTTTGAGGAAATCTTTCATGCGTTGAAAACGAAACGTTTCTTAACTTCGTTGGAAGTAAAGATAAATCACAACCCAAAAGAATGAAAAAGTTTCTTTTCCTCAGCGTTTTCTTCGTATTGTTTTCTTGTCAAAAGGACGGATTTGTGTCGGTAAAATTGGTTTACAGGCAAGTAGATGGATGTACTTGGATGCTTCAAAAGAGCGACGGTTCTCTTTTGGAACCCCTCAACCTCGATCAATTTGTCACCAATCCTCAAGAAGGTCAGCGGGTTTGGGTGAAAATTAATCCTAAACCGGTCATGAGCATCTGCATGATGGGGGAAACGGTAGAAATTACAGCGTTGAAAAATTAATGCTTCTTCCCTAAAAAAATTACCCACATCAACCACGTCATTCCTTGCTGGGTGTCCATGGTATTGTCGGTGAAAAAACTGAGCAATCCCAAAAAGAGGATGGGCCACCACGCCTTGTTCGATTTTCCAAAAACCATGTGGCCCATGAGAAAGAGCCAGGCGATTCCACCAATCCAACCAAATTGAACCAAGACCGTC
>JAIYBD010000005.1 GCA_027488715.1 Bacteroidota bacterium
TAGACCCGTTTCAATCGTTTCCAATTTTCTTTAAGATGGCCGGATGGTAATTAACTTCATGAGAAAAGAACCAAGAATAGAAGCAAACCCCAAAAAGAAAATCGAAAACGGGGACTAACGTCCAACCCCTCCCCGGAAGTAAAGTTAAGGGATAGACCCGTTTCAATCGTTTCCAATTTTTAAATAAACCGTGATGGATTTTTTGTGGGATCATAACATGCCTTGATCACACATTGGATTCAACCTGGTTGTTGAACCCAATAACAGAAGGCGGGAACCTCAGTGACCGGCAATCACCCCAATTTCGTTGGCACCTCGATGGCCAATAAATGACTTCCCTTCTTCACGTTCAACCGAATTGGCCCTTCAAAATCCCACACCTGAAACGCATCGCGGCGACCCAACGTTTGCCCCTCGATGTCCGAACCTCCTTCAATTTGGAAGAAGTAAACGCCGTTCCCGTCCTGATTGGGCACCCAATTCAACTCCGTATCCTCATCGAAAAAGCCGACGTGAAAAGCCGCGTCTTGCTGAATCACCAAACTATCGTTGCGCCCATCGTGAGAAACAATACTCACCAACTCGTTGGGGCGCATTAAATCCGAAATGGTTAACGTTTCGTAGCCCGGCTTCACGTCTTTCCATTTCGGAAAAACCCACATTTGCAGCAGTTCCAACGACTCCGTTTCACTAGCATTGAACTCGCTGTGCTGCAAACCTTTGCCGGCATGCATCATCTGAATTTGCCCGGCACGAATCACATCCCGACCGCCCGTGGTATCCTCGTGCGCAACCGCACCCCGAAGCACCAACGTAACAATTTCCATGTTGTCGTGGGGGTGCATCGGAAACCCTTCACCCTCCCCAATCCAATCGTCGTTCAATACCCGCAACATCCCAAAATGAACCCTCGAGGGATCGTAATAATGGGAAAAACTGAAACTAAAGTTCGACTTCAACCAACCGTGGTTGGCCTTTCCTCGGCTTTCCGAAGCAATGAATTCCTTTTTCATAACACAAAGATATGTTTAGTTGTAGATACAACAATGTAATTGTTTTTTTGATTTCACTATTTTTGAGCATGAAAAAGTTTTTCTCTTTTGTTTTTCTCTTGGGGTTTCTTCCCGCAATGGCCCAACCCGGTTACTGGCAACAGCACGTGAACTACACCATCGATGCTGAACTCAACCATCAAAATCATCAAATTAAAGGAAAAGAGAAGCTGGTTTACACCAACAATTCGCCCGATACCCTCACGAAAATTTACTTCCATTTGTACTGGAACGCCTTTCGCCCCGGAAGCATGATGGACGTTCGGTCCCGCAACATCGAAGATCCAGACCCCCGGGTAGGCGCGCGCATTGCCGCCCTCAAGCCGAATGAAATCGGCATCCAAAAGGTGGTGTCCATGACCCAAGATGGAAAACCAGTGAATCTTTCCGAACGAGAAACCGTTTTGGAAGTGACCTTGGCGAAGCCGTTGGCTCCGGGGAAGAAAACCACCCTCGCCCTCGATTTCGAAGCCCAAGTGCCCGTGCAAATCCGCCGCTCGGGTCGAAATAACGCCGAAGGCGTGGATTATTCCATGAGCCAGTGGTACCCCAAATTGTGCGAATACGATAAAGACGGCTGGAATCTAACGCCTTACGTTGGCCGTGAATTCTACGGCGTTTGGGGCGATTTCGACGTTTCCCTCACCGTAGATACCTCCTACATGATTGGCGCAACGGGGTATTTGCAACAACCCGAATCCATCGGCAAAGGGTACGCTCCTTTGGCGAAGCCCTACGCATCTTCCAAAATCACTTGGAGATTTCTTGCGCCCCAAGTGCACGACTTTGTGTGGGCGGCCGATCCGAAATTCGTTCACAAGAAAACCAAAACGGCCGACGGCATCGATCTTCATTTCTTTCATTTGGATGAAGCCCCCATGCACAAAACCTGGGATTCGTTGATGACCGTGATGGTGAAGTCGTTTGCCATTGCCAACCGCAAATTTGGAAAATATCCCTACCAACAATTCTCCTTCATTCAAGGTGGAGACGGCGGGATGGAATACCCCATGGCCACCTTGATGGTGGGAAAATCACCCATCAATTCCTTGGTGGGAACGGCCATTCACGAAAAAATGCACAACTGGTATTACGGCATCTTGGGAACCAACGAAGCCAAATATCCTTGGATGGACGAAGGGTTCACCAGCTATGCCGAAGACATGATTTTACGGGAGATTCAAGGAGGAAAAGGAAATCCGCTCAATGCGGCCTACCAAGCCTATTTCCGAATGGCGTTGAGCGGAAGGGAAGAACCCCTCACCACCCATGCCGATTCTTACCATTGGAATACGCATTTCAGCAACGGAAGCTACAACAAGGGAAGCATCTTCCTTCATCAATTGAGTTCCATTGTAGGACAACCTGCGTTGGATAAAATTTTATTGACCTATTTCGATCAGTGGAAATTTAAACATCCCACGCCCCAAGATTTGAAGAAAATTGCCGAGAAAGAAAGTGGGATGGACTTGGAGTGGTACTGGGAACAGTGGATTGGTACGGTGAATACGGTAGATTATGCGTTGCGCCAAGTTACCCAAAACGCTCAAAGCGGGAAAACCGAGTTGGTGTTGGAACGGGTGGGGCGGATGCCCATGCCCATCGACGTGGAAGTGACCTACGACGACAGCACCAAGATCCTATTCACCATTCCTTTGGCGGCCATGCAATCCAGCAAAACATCCGATTCTTATGGGCCGCTTTCCCCCTGTACCCCTTGGCCGTGGACACATCCGTTTTATGCGTTCGAGTTGCCGACTTCAGCCAAAAAGGTACTGGCTGTTCAGTTGGATCCTTCCGAGCGGGTAGCCGATGTGAACCGAAAAAACCAATCCTGGCCGTTCGAGGGATCGTCCACCGTGAAAGGAAAAGTGTTGGAAATCCCCATTTCGAAATAAGAAATGGGATTGAAGGTTCCGTTTTTGAAGCCCGGGGAGCCGTTCCCCAATCCGCTCAATGCCCGCCGAGACGGGTTGTTGGCGGTGGGCAACATTTTATCGCCCGAAATGGTGTTGGAAGCCTACCAACAAGGCATTTTCCCTTGGTTCAACGAAGGGGAACCGGTGATGTGGTGGTCGCCCGATCCGCGGTGTGTGATTTATCCGGAACAGCTAAAAGTTTCCAAAAGCATGCAAAAAGTGATGAAGGACGGTGTTTTTTCCGTTTCGTTCGACACCTGTTTTTTGGATGTGATCAACCACTGCCGATTTATTCCGAGGAACGGGCAATTCGGCACGTGGATTACCGATGAAATTGTGGGCACCTACCACGAATTGCACAAAATGGGATACGCCCACTCGGTGGAAGTTTGGCAGGGAGGTACGTTGGTGGGCGGATTGTACGGGATAAGTTTGGGCAGCATTTTCATGGGAGAATCCATGTTTTCGAAGGAGAGCAATGCGAGCAAGTTCGCGCTGATTTCGTTAGCACAGCGGCTGATGCCGTTGGGCTTCACGATGATTGATTGCCAGCTGCACAATTCGCACTTGGAGTCGTTGGGAGCGGTAGAGATTCCGCGGCCGCAATTCTTGGAGGAACTATCGACCGGTTTGGATTCGCCGACGTGGATGGGGACGTGGGAGTTTTAGAGGGGGCAAAAAAAAAGCATGAAATCCGACGAATTTCATGCTTGATAAAGGTGAAGAATTTTGTACTTCCCCAATTAAAACTAGTAGGTTTTGTTGGTACCTACGAGTGAGAATGATGTCCCTCGATGAAATACCATTCTTTACCCCTGATAAAAGATTTTTTGAAGATTCAGTAGAATGGTTTATTACAAAAAAAAGGAAGTCAATATGGTTGACAATGAAACAAATAGAACTATTATCCCAAGGCATCCTGATTTGTTTGTTTTTACTAAATCTATGGTAATTTCCTCACCCATTAATACTTTGGAAAGGACATTGAGAAAATCATCTTGTAAGCGAGACAATACGGCAGGCTGAGCATTTCCACCTGAGGCATTCATAATTTCTGACTTCCATTGAATTTTGTTTTCATCTATTTCGGTCAATGAAACATTCATTATTCCAACAAATATTCCACTTACAATGGCAATTCTGTAAGTGTTGAATGCATCATTTTTGTCTAAGTACTTATATCCCGAAGATTTGCCAGCAGTTATTACTGCTTCAATTTTTTCTTTAACTTGGGATATTGGA
>JAIYBD010000100.1 GCA_027488715.1 Bacteroidota bacterium
TAACGGTACAAATACGTATTGGTATCCCCTTCAAACTTCACCGGTTGGTCCAGCTTAATGGCCGAAAAGCCGTTGTTGAACCCAACCGAATTTCCAGGTTTATCCCAAGATGCCACCAATTCGGCTTTTGCCAGAAGGTCCAAAGTAAATTCGTCTCCAGGCTTGGTTTTGTACAATCGAAATCCTTCGAAATCCTTTTTCTTGGTGATGGGATCAATACTATTCTCCGAGTTTCCGGTCCAATAAATACGCACTCGATTGGCTTCCGGCATCACTTTTACTTTGGGCGTCAACGGTGGTTCTGGAAGAATAAATCGGTCCAAGATTCCATCAAAATCCAAATCTTCGCCCGGATCCAAAACGCCATTTTCGTTGGTATCTTCTCCCAAATAAGTACGTTTGGCCCATCCTAAATTTTCCCTCAATTTGGTTCTCGCCAAAACGGTATTCTTGTTGCCAGGAACTGAATTATCATCCACCATTTTGGCCGCAACAAAGGCAATGGTAAACGTTACTGTTTCGCCCGGATCAATGCTCACCCACGGACCTGTGGAAAGGAGTTGAACACGATTACCGGGTGCTACCAACGTGGGATCGTTGAAATTCCCCAAGGTTTTCATTCGATCGTACCGAAGCACATCGTTGGTGGGCGCTTGGGTATTGTACACCCAATACTGGGGCACCACCTGCGGACTCGGAAAGCCCTGGTTCACAAAGGTGGTGGAATTGTTGGGATGGAAAAATTTGTTTCTCCAACTTCCGCCGAGAAACTGAATGGCCCCATAGCTGTTGGTAAAACCTACATCGCCATTGATGTCGTAAGCGTAAACTGCTTTCAACGAATCTTCGTACCCCACTGACCCTTTCGAAAAAAAGGCAGCGCCTCGGTCGGTAGATACGTTTACGTTACGCACCACCAAATCACTCCAAAAACCAATGTAAACGGAATCCCAACGAAAACCGCTGTTGTTTTTGATGGTGTAATTGGCCAAAACGAAGAAATCGGCATAAGCGTAATTCCAAGCATAGGTTTCTAAACGCACATCGGCATTCAACGGCAAGGTGTGATCTTGTATCGGAGTTTGGGTTCCAGGAACCACGGTGTAGGCATCGGTAAAATGAAGGAGGTAATCTTGGTGAGAAATGGCTGCTGTAGAGAAATAGTTGGAATTGGTTAAGGAAGATCGGGTGGTTACGTTGCTACCAATTTTTGGGGAGAATTCGAATCCACCCTTTCCGGTAGCATACCCCGAAGCATCGTCCAACGAGGCCGTAGAAACAGCAATGTTTCCATTCACTTGCGCCCCAATCCAAAGTCCGCCTTCGAACAAATGCTCAATACCAGAATTGATGGGGTACTCCATGCTGGGAGGTCCTTGAGGATTGTTGCGAACATTGGGCAACCCGATGGTTCCGGCATTGGTAACGTTCAATCCCATATTGCCCACCTGAACCGTTTGCTGCGAAAACTGAGCACTAACGTGGAAGGATATCAAACATCCCAACAACCAACTAAACTTCTTCATTAAAACTGCTTTTTGTGCGCTTGAACGGTAGAAAGGATATCTTCGAAATCCAATTCCGTTTCAAAGGTTTGCAACAATTGATGTTCTTCGTTGTAAACCATCACCAAAGGTACTTGAACAATCCCAAAATAATTGTAGAAAAGTTGCTTGGGATCTTGAAAGAAATGAACCCCTTCTTGCTCCCAAAGTTTATGATCGGTTGCAAACTTTTTGATGGCATCTTGAGCCACTCGAGAAACAAAAACAAACTCCGTGTTTTTCAGTTCGTCTTTGCGCATGCTGATGGCCAGGGCCGTTTGTTGGCAATGGGCACAACCCGGATTGAAGTTCATCACCCACACCGATTTTCCTTTGGGAATATCATTCCCGGTAAATGCCAAGGAATCCATCGGAATAAAAAGAAAATCTGGTAACAACTTTCCATCTTGAACAGGTAAAGCTTCAGAAGTGAGCGCCTCGTATTCAGCTTTTTGGGCTATTCCGTTGCGCTCACTGGGGCCACAAGAGATTAAACCAAAACAAAAAAAAAAAAAAGTGGAAAAGAAATGAATTTTTGATTTCATGCAACAAAGTTGGACTTATTTTTGTCAATCCACAAATACGATTATGAAAAAATTACTGATTTTCGCATTAACCCTTGTTTTTCAATACGGATTGGTGGCACAGCCCAAACCAAAGCCAATCGTAAAAAAGGCGAATACGTCCCAAACTGCAAAAAAAGCTACAGCGCAAACCACCCAAAAAGTTGGAACAACA
Source organism: Bacteroidota bacterium (assembly GCA_027488715.1). GTDB lineage: Bacteria > Bacteroidota > Bacteroidia > UBA7662 > CANHCV01 > CANHCV01. Next base: position 2,283 of record JAIYBD010000100.1, read on the forward strand.
TCCAAACCCTCCCCTACCTCTCCATCGACAGAAGAATACGATATTACGGTCGTTGTAAAAGGATTGGAAAAGGGTAAAAATGCCTACTTGGGTTATTATTTTGGAGATAAGCAGTATTTGATTGATACCGTTCAAGTTCAAGATAACGGCGTAGTTCGATTCAATCGCGCCAAAAAACTTCACGGAGGCATGTATTTGTTCGTCACCCACGACATTCAGTATTTCGAATTTATCATTGATTCCGTTCAAAAATTCACCCTAAAAACCGACACTTCCCTCGGCATGGTAGGAAATATGCAGGTCATCGGAAGCGTAGACAACGAGCGATTCTTTTCCTATTTAAAATCCATGGAACAATTCCGCAAGGATGCCGAAGAACTTAAAGGAAAAGTGGAACAAGGGAAAGGAAAAGAAAAAGAATCCGCCCAAAAACAACTCGACGAGTTGGATGGAAAAATCAAATCCTATCAGAAAAATTTCAAATCGGCCCGCCCAGGTGAATTATTCGTGAAAATGCTCAACGGTAATGAAGACGTTGATATGTCGGGTTTCCCCATCAAGGCCGATGGCAGTTACGATACCTTAGCGCAGTTTTATTTCTATAAATCGCATTTTTGGGATAAGGTAGATTTTCGTGATGAGCGATTGTTGTACACCCCCGTTTACCACAAAAAAATGTCGAGGTATTTCGAAGATTTGGTTTTTTTTTTTTTTTTTTCCATCATTCCGGAAACTGATTGGTTTATTGGAGAAATTGGAACTCAACCCGATTTATTCAAATACACCGTGCATTATCTCACCAACAAGTACGAGAAGTCGGAAATCATGGGCATGGATCGGGTTTTCGTTCA
>JAIYBD010000143.1 GCA_027488715.1 Bacteroidota bacterium
CATCAAGGCAATCAAAGATTTCCCGATGATCAATGTTTCCGTTCAGGGTGATAAAATCATCAAGAAAAATTACATCAATTTAGGAATGGCGGCGGCTTTACCAAGCGGCAACCTTATTGTTCCCGTTATCCACGATGCTGATTTCCTAAATCTACCAGGTTTGGCGGCTAAAGTAAACGATTTAGCGAATCGTGCTCGAACCAACAAATTGAAACCGGAAGAAATTCAGGGAGGTACTTATACCCTAACCAACGTTGGTTCTTTTGGCAACTGGATGGGAACGCCCATCATTCCTCAGCCTCAAGTTGCCATCTTGGCGGTTGGTGCCATCATTAAAAAACCAGCGGTCATCGAAACTCCTGAAGGTGACATGATTGCTGTACGTCACAAAATGTTCTTGAGCCATAGTTACGACCACCGTGTTGTTGATGGTGCACTTGGAGGCATGTTTGTTCGACGCGTTGCTGATTACTTGGAACAGTGGGATGTTTCCCGCGATTCATAGTAAAAAAATCCCGCTGATGCGGGATTTTTTGTTGGTATTAACCTGAATAATATTTTCGAAAAAGCACTTTCATGGCTTCTCGTTTGAGAATAACCATGGCTAAATCTTTTCCTTCCAATTCATTGGCATGAAAGGGCAAATCTTCGGGTTTTAAATCGATTCGATACAGAAGTGAGGCCAATTGTTCTCCGTTGGATTCTCCCAAATGTCCGCAAAGGGAAGAGATGTTTTCCAAAAGTTCACCGGGATTTTGCGCACTCATCTCATAAGGAGCACCGGCTAATGCTAAATCTTTATTGAATTGGGCTACAATCTCCTCAACAAATCCAGGAAAACTGACCCATTCTGAAGGATTGGCGGCAACCAATGGAATTTGTGCAAGTGTAAGCTTCATTAAAGACCTAATTCAACTTTTTTATCGACGATGAGATGAAACCAAACGGTGTATTTTTCTGGATGTACCTCCAAATCAAATTCAAGATCTTTCCAAGAAATCCATTTCCAATCGGACACCTCGTCGGGATCGGGCCATGGTTTTCCCTCGAATTCTCCAAAGAAAACATGATCGTATTCGTGTTCAGTTAGCCCATTATCAAACTTTGCTAAATACTTGAATTGAAAAGCTGGCTGAAGTTCTACTTCAATTCCCATTTCTTCCTTCAAGCGGCGATTGGCTGCAGGAAGCGACTCTTCCCCCGGAGAAGGGTGCGAACAACATGTATTGGTCCAAAGTCCGCCCGAATGGTATTTTGCGGGATTTCGCTGGTGAATAAGCCACTCGCCCTTTTTGTTAAATAAAAGAACAGAAATAGCACGATGTAGGGCTCCTTCTTCGTGAGCGGCCTGTTTGCCCATGCTACCAATGACTTGATCTTCGTCGTTCACCAAGATAACTTGTGGTTCTTCCATTACATTTTCGTTTGAACAAGAGCAACAATTTCTTGTTCCTTTTGGTTTGCTTTTGTCAATAAATCGTTGGATTTGTTCGTCATTTCCAGCTTAAAGTTTTGATCTTCAATACCTGAAAGATTGATGTGTACGTTCATCCATGCACCGTAAACGGCGGTTCGAGCGCAGAGTGCGCCTACTCCTGCATCGGTAACGGAGTTTGGATTTCCAACTTGAACCATGGCTTCGGCAATTTCAAAAACCTCGAAGGCCTTTTCCATGGTTTTGAAAGGGATTTCCACAGCGTACTTGGTAGCATTTTGAATGGCTTGCTTTCGAGCAGCCTTTTCCTCTGCGGTATCTTTGGGCAAGCCAAAAGCATTCATGATGCCATCAAATGCGCGGGTATCTTCATCAACAAGAGCCAACAAATCATCTTTCAATTGTTGTCCTTTTACCGCCCAGTTGCTAAATTCCTCCAATCGAGCATCCCAACCGCGCTTATGAGCCGATAAATTGGCAACCATGGTGGCCAAAGAAGCTCCCAATGCGCCCGCATAAGCGGCAATGGAGCCACCACCGGGAGCGGGAGAGTCCGATGCCGTTTCATTGGTAAAGGCTTTTAAACTCATGTTAACCAGCCTTGCTTTTTTCGCATCTCGCAATTGGTACTCGATGATTTTTTTATTTGGATCAAACGGCGACAACTCATCCAAGCCTAAACTTTTCACCGCCATTTGAATCAATTCTTCTTCCGAAGCTCCGGCCGAAGACCCTTGTTTTTGAAGGAAGAATTTCCCCGCATCCAACAGGGCAGAAAGAGGAACCAAGCCTACCAATTCTGAACCGGTTACTCGCAATCCGCGAGCGTTGGCTGACTTTTCAATTTCATCGAACACCACGTGAAGCGGTGTTTCACGAATATTAGTCAGGTTCAACGAAACTTGGCAAATACCATATTCTTCGATGTACCAACCGATTCCTTTCACGTGCTTGAGTTTGCCTGGGATGCGAACTTGCTCTCCGTTTTCGTCGAGAACAATTTTCCCGGTGATGGGATCTCCCTCTCGTTTTACGCGCCCGGCTTCACGAACATCGAAAGCAACCGAATTGGCGCGACGGGTATTTTTGGTATTCAAGTTCACGTTGTAGGCAATGAGGAAATCACGAGCACCGATGATGGTAGCTCCCGATTTTTCATTGAAAACCGCTTTTCCATAATCGGGTTTCCATTCCGGCTGAAGGATTTTGGTGGCGAGGCCTTCGTATTCTCCGCTGCGAACTTCGGCCAAATTCCTGCGTTGAGGAGATGTTGCCGCCGATTCATAATAATAACCTGAAATGGAGGTTTCATTTGCGAGCTTTTCACCCAATTGATGCGCGCAACGAACGGCATCTTCCATGGTTACTCCGGAAATTGGAATGAACGGACACACATCGGTAGCGCCCATGCGGGGATGTTCACCGCTATGCTTGCTCATATCGATCAATTCGGATGCTTTTACAATGCCACGAAAGGCCGCTTCCACAACAAGATTGGGTTCGCCAACCAAGGTCATAACGGTTCTATTTGTTGCTTTTCCAGGATCAACATCCAACAATTTCACTCCATCGACTGAACGAATAGCATTGGCGATGGATTCAATAACAGCTAAGTCTCTGCCCTCGGAAAAATTGGGCACGCATTCCATAATTTTCATGCCTCAAAAATAGGTTGAAAGCGAGTATTTCCAACAAAAAAGCCCCGAATTTTATTCGAGGCTTTTTCCAATTGAATCAACTTATCGCTGAATCATGATTTTCTCCATTTTGCGGTGAACCTGATTTTCTGCATCAGTAGCGATGATCTCCAAGTGATACAACCCTTCGGCTACATCGTTGTAAACCAACGTTTGCGTTTCTACCTGACCAAATACCTGGCGTTTCACCAAACGACCATCGGCGGCATAAACGCTCACTTGGACTTGCTTGACCGGAGCTCCCATTTGCATTTGGAATTCCCCACGGCTTGGATTCGGATAAATATTCACCGAAAAATCGCCAACCACTCCCCTACAAGCAGAAGTGTTTAATGACAAAGAACCGGGTTGCGACCATCCGCACAACGTGGTTTGAACTTGTGCTCCAATTGAACCCGATACAAATGAACCGGTGTTGGTAATTACAGCGCTGTTGGCGTTTTGACTAACCATTGACAAGCCTGATGGTAAATTAAAACGATAACGAATGGCCCCTGGTACAACAGGAATGGTGTAGGTGGCCATATCTCCCGGACAAATGCTATTGGAGCCGCTGATGATCGGTTTGGCCAAAAGCGAAACCGCAATGGAACTTGAAGGGGTGTTTCCACATGCTGAAATTCCAACCACCGAAATCGAACCACTGAAGAAAGAAGCTGCAAAAACCACTTGAATGGAATTCGTTCCTTGTCCCGATACTAGGGTTGCATTCAAAGGAAGCGTCCATTGGTAACCGCTGCAACCGGCAATGGGCTGAATGGCGTAGGTAGCTTGCGTAGCCGTTCCACGGATATTACAAACCGAAGTTACCGATTGAGTAAATATCGGAACCGTGGTAATGGCCGAAGTTTTCGGATAAATGGCACGAGCTAAACCACTGCCGCAAGCGTTCATCGGAGTAGCACGAATTTGTCCTGTAGCAAAGCCTGCCGGGTACGTTACAGAAACTACATTGCTATCGCTTCGACCTACAGCCGTAATCCCGTTGGTAAGCAACCAAGTGTACGACAACGTATTGGGATCAACTGGTACAGAATATGTTAGGGTATTCCCAGTTCCGCGAACAGCACACGGATTTAAATCGCCGGTAATAGCAACAGGGCGAGGCGGAACCGAAGTGAAATTCCGAACATCTACCGTGTTCGATGTCGCTGTACATCCATTGCTATCGGTGGTGATAACGGAATAAAAACCTGAAACACCAACCGTGATGGAAGAAGTTGTTGCTCCATTACTCCATAGATAGCTAGATGCAGGAGTACATTGAATGGGCACATTGGTATTACATACGTATTTATTGGTGGTCGATCCCATGGCATCAATGGTTGGAATTACAGGATCAAATACCGTAACTTCTACCGAATCGGAAGACCCTAAACATCCATTGGAATCGGTCCCTAATACCGAGTAAACTCCACTTGCGTTGACTTGCACAAAAGTACTGGAACTAGAATTGGACCACAAATATTGATTCGCTCCCGTAGCCGATAACGTAACAGAACCTCCTTGACAGAATTTCAATGCCCCTGAAGCTTGAATGGAAATATTTGGTTTGGGATTTACCGTAAGTTGCAAAACGGTGATGCTATCGCAGCCTGAGGAAGTTCGTAACGAATCAATGTACAGACCGCTCACGGTTAGGTTCCGATTGCCAAAGGCATATACATTTCCGTCACAAATACGGGCATTCAAAGAATCAACGATAACAGAATTCACGTTCAGCGTCAACACAACAATGCTATCGCAGCCCAACGCATTCGACAAGGTATCTCGGTAAACACCGGCTGCAGTAAGATTGCGAGATCCGAACGCATAACTGCTTCCGCTACAAATCGATGCGGAAAGATTGGAGCTAGACGGTGCGTTCACGTTCAGCGTCAACACAACAATGCTATCGCAGCCCGACGCATTCGACAAGGTATCTCGGTAAACGCCAGCTGCGGTAAGGTTGCGAGATCCGAACGCATAACTGCTTCCGCTACAAATCGAGGCGGAAAGATTGGAAGTCGACGGTGCGTTCACGGTAACCACAACACTATCTATACACGTTGTGATTCCATTGGAAACCGTGCAATAGTAGGTTGTGGTTTGAGAAGGAGTCACGGTAATCGATGGTGTTGTGTCGCCTGTGCTCCATAGATATGTTTTGTTCGAATAAGAAATATTTTGGCTTTTTACCAACCTAACTGAAGCACCCGCATTCTCATTAAAATAGTTCCAATAACCAAATAAATTCCTGTTATTAATGGAGTTATTAGAGGACAGTAAATTCCTAAACGATTGACTTGAAGTATGAAACCATGCCTCATTTCTGAACCCTTGAAAGCCTCCCCCATTATCTCGATTTCCTCTAAATCCAGAAGGAAGGGCATTAAATCCTGATAAATTAGTTGCACCTGTATTGGGACTAAACCAAAGACTAGATGTTGATTTTAAGGCTCCTCCAATATTTTGAGGTGAAACCAACGCCAAACTATCAAATGCATCTGAGGTTGGAACCTCCCATCCGATTGGAGCAAATCCCCTTGGATCTTCAATAGCAAATCGATTATATAATTTCCCTAAATAACCATAATTCAAGGAATCATTATTATACCAACACCAAGCGCCCGATGTTAAGTTACTCCAAATATTCGGATCTGTTACCTGAGGAATAACATCTCCGTTTCGATAACTTGTCCCTTGATAATTCGAAGTTAACCAAACTCGATTTACAATTTGTTTTGAAGGATAATTTTGACCTAAAATGGTTTCAATTTGAACAAAATTTTTCAAAATCAACGACCCTCCCGAACAAATGGATGTATCGTTTCCTAAATCAACCTCCAATAAATCCACGTAAACACTATCCGTCGAAGAACACAAATCACGCTGAACCGTTACAGCATACCAACCCGATTGTTGAACGGTAATTGAACTTCCCGTCGCTCCGGTATTCCATATAAACCCTGTACCCGCAACGGCCGATTGCAATTGTGTTGTGTTTCCACAAAAAGAAAGCGTGTCTGCAACAAATGACAACGGAACCGTGTCCACCAACAAATTCAACACAACAATGCTATCGCAGCCCAATGTATTCGACAACGTA
>JAIYBD010000063.1 GCA_027488715.1 Bacteroidota bacterium
CAGCCAATACCGCAATGGGCCCTAGCGGATCTCGCTCAGCGATCGTTTACGAATCGGCCCCCATTCAAATTTCGGCAGCTCCACCCGTTGGCGGCTACCTGATTCAATCAACCGGTTTGCCTTGTTGCCGCCAAATGGCCAGTAATTCGGGTTGCCAAGACATGACGCTTCGTTCTAAAATGTTCGCTTACACCGATGCGAGCGGACAAGTTGTTGCACCTTCTGCATTAAAAGATGTGTCTCCTTCCTTTTTTGGTCATTCTCAATACCTATTGAATTTGAGCCAAATGGATACAACTTCGCTTTCTTTTGCTTCTACGGATGCTGATTTCGATTCATTGGCTTACTCTTTCGATGTGCCTTGGAGTAGTGCTAATACACCTTGTGCTTACACCAATGGTTTTACAACCCAAAATCCGATGGCCGGAATCATCGCTTCCAACGGAAATGGCATTGATCCTGTTTCTGGAATGATAGCAATTCGTGCTACAGTTCTTGGTGCTCACATTTTATGCGTTCGTGTTGATGCTTACCGCGATGGACAGAAAATTGCTGAAGTGTATCGTGATGTTCATTTATCTGTAATCAATGGCGGTTTATTGGGTAGTTCCAATCGTTCACCAAAAATCAATGTAACTGCAGGAAATGTTTCTGTTTATAATGGAACGATTATTCCAATCTTCGAAGGAGATACCTTAAAACTTTCAGGTATTGCAAACGACTGGATTCTTGGAACAGTTGGAGACACCGTTGTTTTTGGAGTGAATTCTCCAGTTTTAGCACAAGCAACCGTTAATGGAACCAACACCCCCAATGCCGTTTGGATCACCGAGCGCAACGATAGTGTTGGTTTAGGAGAGGTCAATCATCGCACCGCATCGGTTCAACTTTCTTGGGTGGCCTCTGCAGGTGGAGCATCTTCTCCAAAAATGATCCCTTTCATCTTCACCGCAAGAGATCGTGTTTGTCCGAATTACGCACAAAATCGCACCGTTATTTGGGTGCAGGTAGTTCCCCAACCCACTGCTCAACCCGCTCGTTTGAAACCCATTCAACGCGTTTCCAACGGTTATAAAATCAGCTGGGATGTTTTGGTAGATACCTCTTCTAAATTCCGTCCAGATCCAACCATTGATGCTTCCATCCTTCGTCGTTGGAACTCCTTCCAAGGATTGTTGATTTACCGAAAAGTAAACAACGGTCAAGATTCGTTGATCCATTCGTTGGTGAAACCCACCAACATCACCACCGCATCCCAAGTGCGTTCTTGGGTAGCTCAGAATACCGAATTTATTGATACCGATGTTCGTACAGAAGCCATTTATCAGTACACCACCAAAGCCCTTTACGGCAGCCGCCCAGACACCACAACTTCTGGAAATAATGTGGTTTACAACAGCTTATCAGCAGGAAACATGGGTGGACAATTGATTTCCATCTATCCTAATCCAGCTCACGATATGCTTTTTGTATCGGGTTTGAAAACAAATACATCCCTAAGCATTTTGAACGTTGAAGGAAAAACAATGCTTCGTCAGAATTGGAACGAAGGAGAAGGAATTTCCATCAAAGGATTGTCCAATGGAATTTATTTCTTGAATTGGAAAGATGGTAACCAAATCCGCAGCATGAAATTCATCGTGGAATAAATTCTACCGCCGAAAACGTGTAAATTCGCTTCATCAAACAACAACGATGAAGCGAATTTTTTTTGGGGGCATCTTGATTGGATTATCGTTCCAGATCTCTGCCCAAACCCTACGCGGTTACCAATTTTCTGAGATCAAGAAAATTGCTGAAACGCCTGTAAAATCTCAAGACCAAACGGGAACATGCTGGAGTTTTAGCACCAGCAGTTTTCTAGAATCGGAGTTTCTTCGAAACGGAAAACCCGCGGTAGATTTAAGCGAAATGTACATTGTTCGGAAGATCTACGAACAGAAAATGCGCAATTACATTTTGCGCCAAGGGAAGGCCAATTTTTCTCAAGGAGCGTTGGCGCACGATCAAATTGCGGCGGCAGCTGAGTTTGGTTTGATGCCCGAAAGTGCTTACTCCGGTAAAAAAGGAGCCATTCACAACCACGAAGAATTGGAAAAAGTTCTTCAAGCCATGGCCGGGGTGTACGCTGCTTCCAATCCGGGAAGCATCAGCGGACATTGGTTGGAAGCAACGCAACGTGTGCTCGATGCCTATTTGGGCGTGGTGCCCGAGACGTTTGAGTTTCAAGGGAAACGGTACACGCCCAAACAATTTGCCGATTTTATGGGCTTCGATCCGAAGAAATACATCAGTTTAACGTCCTTCTCCCATCATCCTTTTTATCAATCGTTTGTATTGGAAGTGCCTGACAATTTCTCCAACGGTAGTTTCTACAATTTGCCTTTGGATGAAATGATGGCTGCCGTAGAACATGCTGTTCAAAACGGTTATTCCGTTACTTGGGACGCCGACGTGAGCAACAAAGGATTCAATGCGGGCAAAGGGTTGGCGCTTCAACCCGAAAAAACTTGGAGTGAATATTCCAGTGAAGATGCCAAGAAGATTTGGGAAGAACCCGCTTCTTCGATGGTGGTAACCCAAGAGAAGCGTCAAGAAGAATTCATGAAATTGAATACCCAAGACGATCACTTGATGCACCTCACGGGCATGGTGAAAGATCAAAAGGGTGGAAAATATTACGTGATTAAAAACTCTTGGGGCGAAATTTCTGAATTGAAAGGTCATGTTTACGTAAGTGAAGCCTACGCTCGAATGAATACCATTTCCGTACTTTTATCTGTTGATGCTTTACCTAAATCCATTAAAGAAAAGGTAGGATTGAAGTGAGTGCATTCTTTTTCATTGTATTAACACTCATCTTGGCTCCGGCTCAGGTGATTTTGATGTTGGTGTATCAGCGCGATCGCACCCCAACGGCCGTGAGTAAAGTCATTCGTTATTTTTCGATGGGGGTTGCGAGTTTGTTCGTAACCTTGGCCATAACGTTGCTGCAACGTGAATACCTGCCGGGGTTGCGATTTGGGGGCATCGCAGGAGATGTGGTGAAAGCCTTTTTATTGGTTGGATTCATTGAAGAGTTAAGCAAGTATTTCTTTGTTCGTTGGGTCGCTTTTTACGATCGAGATGTAAAGGAACCTTACGACCTGATTGTTTACTCCTTGGCTGTGAGCATGGGATTCGCTACATTGGAAAACATGTACTATGTGTTTAACACCTCCATGAAATTGAATTTGGCACTCACGCGAATGTTAACGGCCATCCCGGCTCACGCAACGTTTGCAATTCTGATGGGATACTTTATGGGTGTGAGCCGTTTTGCATTGAAAGACCGACGCTTGTTATCGATTTCGGGACTATTGGTTGCCACCTTTTTCCACGGGGTTTATGATAGCTTTATTTTTATTGGTTGGCAACCTGGAATTTGGGGTGGTGCTTTTGGATCGTTATTATTGGGGATTTATCTTTCGGTGAAAGCCATGAATTTACACTCCGCCCGTCGACCTTTCGAATACCATCAATTCTTGGCCCTGCTTCGCAACCAAGTTTTTCGACGGTTTCGAAAACACCCGCATCACCACAATAAATCATAAAAAAAGGGAGGCCATCGGCCTCCCTTTTTTTATGATGTTACACTTGATTATTTGGTAATCATCCACGACATGGTTTTGGACATTCCCAATCCACTTTCTAAAGTCACATGGTAAATTCCGGCGGGTAAACGCTCGCCCTTCAATTGGTAGTTGTGTTTTCCAACCGAGAGAACTCCCAAGTTATTGGCTTCAATCAATCGACCAGCTGCATCGGTAATTTTTACCATGGCATGTTGCGATTGATTGGTTTCAAAACTTAAGGTTGCCACATCTCTGGAAGGATTTGGGAAAAGGGTAACTCCCAACATTCCATCCAATTCAACGGACCCAACCGAACTTACATCATAAAAACCAACATCATCTACCCCGGCTTCTACCAAACTTTGTCCGTTGTTCGACCCAGTTAAAGTGCTATCGGAAGCGCGGAAGCGCAAATAAACGGTAGCATTTGGTGTAACGTAGTCGCGCACTCGAATGGCATTTCTTCTCCAATTGCGGTCGGTAGCATAAGTTCTTTCCACAGAAACCCAGTTTTGGTTGTCGTTCGAAATATCAACAATCCAAGGGTCGTTACCAGGATTTGCTCCTTGTCCATTCGAGAACCATCGTTTGTAAGTGATGACGGGTTGAACGTAGGTCGATAAATCGAAAGCTGGAGATTTCAAGGTGGTTACCCCCGCATCAACGTCGGCCGTGCCAGCGGGAGACGTGGTATTGGGTGCATTTTGAGTAACAGCACAATCGGTTCCTGTACCCGCTGTGGCGTCTTGAGAACATTGAACGATGGAATTTGGATCGTTGGGGGTAAGATAAGATCCGACTGGAGTTCCAAACTCCCAAATTCCGGTTGCAGCATTGTCACCTGGTAATCGTTCTTGCCAGCCAAGCGATTGAACCACGTCAAAATCTTCGGTGCGCTTGTTTTGGAATCCAACTAGAGTAAAATAAGGCAAATTGGATAAACCATTGGGTTGGATATTTGAAAGGTTGCCGAAAATATCGCTTCCGGCGATGTAATACGAAATCAGTGTTCCGGCCGATTGTTGAGGAATATTCCCGTTGTAAACGCCTTGAGTGGCCGAAGCGGTTAAGTTGGTGGTATCCCAACGGTTTTGTTGGTTAACGCGATAAATTACTTTTGCTCCAGCCAAGTAAGTATTCCAAGGGAAACTGGTATTGCTTCCCGCGTACAAAAAGGTAGCAGTGAGGTTAATGGGTGCTGCGCTGGCGGCTTGGTCAACCGACATGTGAATCAAATCAACGGAGGTAAGCAAGGTTAATCCGTGGCGCGCGAAACCGCGAATAATGGATGCATCATTGGGTGTTCCGTTGCTAATGTTGTTGTCGTTATCATCCGCCAACAATGCTGCGATCAATACATCGGTATACACTTCTCCTTCATTTCCGGTAGGGCCATTGGGGTGGGCATCAAACGTTTCGGCGTACAAACGCATCATTTGTTGCAAGCTTCCCATGTAAACGCCAACGTCCCACCAAGCTCCAGCAATGATTTCACCGTCGGCGTGAACTTGTCCAACCAAATCTTGAGGATACACTTTCGGAGCTAAATCGTAACGACGGATATAGGAAGAGGGTTGATTCAAGGAGGAAGAACGGCCAAGTACAGGATCAGCGGTGATTCCCATAGCCCATAAATCAGCATAACCTTCGCCCATGGAGCCATTCTGGAAGGTAAATCCACCATTCTGGTAGTATTTGTCGTTGATACCATGTCCATATTCGTGGTAAATGACATCAGAAATTAAAGCATAGGATGGGCAACCACCGCCTTGGCGGTAAAAATTGATGGATGAACCATCGTAAAATGCATTGCACGTTCCAGAAGTAAGGTCGATGTTAGTCGGAAGGGCATTGTCCATTCGGTTGAAGGTTGGATAAAATCCTTTCATGTAATCGTGCACCACGTTCACATGGTAATAGCTGAAAACAGCATCCATAGAAGCAGTGTCGGGAGAAGTTCCTCGTCCATCAAAAAACAGGGTATCAATGGTGGAATTGGGTTGAAGGGTATGATTAAAGGCTGGTGTTCTTCCTGCTGTTCCACCAATTTGAACAGAAGCATATTTCCCTTTCAAACGAATGGTGGATGAAGTTGGAGTATTGATGTTGGGGATGTTGAACATCCCGGTGGAATCGCTAAAGTTCACCAATGCACCGTTTTCTATCCACAAATGTGGTAGCGCCTTCGATTGAAGTGGGTTCACAAAGGCATTGGTGGAAACTCGACCCATCACCACCAATTGTTTGGTTACGTGGCTAATTTGATCTTGGCGGTACCACACCTTGCCGGTATGGGCATCTACCAAGGTGTACCATTTGGAAGGCACTTTGAAAACATCTTCGGTTGAAATGGTGATTTCCTTTACCAACGCGAATGTCCCACCTGGGATAGCAATGATTTTCATATCGCCCATTTTCTCTTCAACCACTTTTCCTGTTACGTTTTCTTTGGCGGATGCCAAGAGGTGTGCGTTGCTTTTTTGAGGAGCCGTAGAAATGGAAATTTGAGGATACACATCGGCTCCGAAGCAAATAACTTCTCCCGTTCTACTCATTTGAATCATCAATCGACTGTTCCAAACCTCAATGCCTTGATATGTTTGGGTGTAGTCAACAAAATCATGTTTGCGGTTGATGGTAATTTTTGGAGCGCTGAGTTGAACATTTTTCATGCCCAAGGCTTGCAAGTTGTTTTGGATAAACGACTCGGCGCGCTGAACGGGAGTGTAACCCGCTACGCGGATGCCACGTCCGAAAGCGCGGTGAGGCAAACGGTTGTCCTCGTTGAAACTCGCCCACCAATTTCCGTGGTTCATCTGAAAATTCTTCCACTCGGCAGATTCTGAAATCTCCCGTTGAATTTTAGGAGTGGGCTTGCTGCCACGAGCATAAAACGTTACCGAGGCATCGTGATGCAATTCATCAGCATTGGAATAGCCGAAAAGTGATGCCGCAAAAAGGGCAATGATCCACTTTTTTGTTTTCATGATTGGGTTGGTTTTTAAAGTCACAATTTAGGAACTTTCGTTCATAAAAATTGTTTACAAAGACCATTTTTTTTGAAGCGGTTGCTTAAAATTTCAAACGCGGATCGGAACTGCACGATAAATCCTCAAAAACCCCTGATTTCCATAACTCAAAACCGGCGCAGGCGATCATTCCGGCATTATCGGTACAATACTGAAAAGCAGGAATATATGCTTCACAATATTGATGTTTCGCCAACTCCTGAAAGGCCAAACGCAGGGGTCCGTTGGCGGATACGCCTCCCGCCAATGCGATGCGTTTGGCCTTCGTTTCCTGTATGGCTTTCTTCAATTTCCGCATCAAAATTTCAACGATGGTGAACTGAATCGAAGCCGCAAAATCGGCCGCATTTTCCGACAAAAATCCGGGCCCTTGTTTCTGCAAAAACACCATCACTTGGGTCTTTAATCCGCTGAAACTGAATTGTAAACCGGGCGTTTGTGGAATCGTAAAGGAAAAGGCTTTTGGGTTTCCGTTTTCGGCTAATTTTTGCAGGTGCGGCCCGCCCGGATAAGGCAAACAGATTAGCTTGGCCATTTTATCGAACGCCTCCCCCGCAGCATCGTCCAAGGTCTCACCAAGTACATCCATGTCCACCGCCGATCGTACCCAAACCAATTGCGTATGTCCGCCCGAAACGGTGAGGCAGAGAAACGGAAAATCGGGCTTGGGATCCTCAATCAAATGAGCGAGAATATGGGCCTTCATGTGATTCACGCCCAACAAAGGGATATTCAACGATTGGGCCAATCCTTTCGCAAATTGCCCGCCCACCAACAAGGGGCCCATCAAGCCTGGACCTTTCGTAAATGCAATGGCCGATAGTTCTGTAAAGTCGCACCCCGCTTGGGCCATGGCTTCCTTGACTACGGGTGCAATATTTTGCAAATGATTTCGGCTTGCCGCCTCGGGAATGACGCCTCCCCACTTCTGATGAATTTCTTGGGAAACGACAACGTTACTCACGATTTTTCCGTCCTTCCACACAGCGGCAGAAGTGTCGTCACAAGAAGACTCTATCCCTAGAATTGTTGACATTTTTAACGAGTTATTGGGAAACCGTTTGCAAAGAAACACCTATTTTTGTTAATTGCCCAAGTTGTAAACAAACATGACTGAAAATCAACCCATTAAAAATTCAGGAAACCGTCCGTGGTACCGCCGCGTTCGTACCTACCTGGGTTTATTGTTGATTTTGTTTTTGGGCTTTTTCGGAACATTGTGGATTCCGTCGGTTCAAACGGTTTACGTGCGCTGGGGATTATCGCAATTTTCCGATCGCTTGGGCGCACGCTTCGATGTGGAAGGCGTTCATATTCGGTTAAACGGAAGCATTGAACTTCAGGGGTTATGTCTTCTCGATCAGAAGAACGACACACTACTTTACGCCAAAACTCTGAAAACGCAGATCAAGAGTTGGATGGGCCTTCAAAAAAGCCCTCACTTTTCGGCGACCTATTTGGACCATGCGCTTGTTCGTGTAAGAGAAACTTCGGCCCAGGGAAACTATAACTTTGATTTTATCCTTGAAGCACTAAGTTCCAAAAAGAAAAAAACCGACTCCAAGACGGTACCCATCTTTTTGGAGAAAATCCAAGGAAGCCATATTCGTTTGGAATATCATCGATTTAAGGGCAAAAACGATGGACCCATCCTTTCCCAAAAAGACATTGCTCTTACCGAAACCAATTTTTTAGCTGAAAATTGGACGATCGCAAAAAAAATTGAAGGTCGGGTAACCCAATTTTCAACCGAGATCAACCGAACGGAAAAAATAAAAAGTGGTTACGTAGAGTTTGAACTAGAAACCGATCGACTTTGGTTGAAAAAAGTTCATCTGCGCTCAAGTACAGCCATCGCCAAGGGCTCCATTCAGGTGAGTGGTTCGAAGAAAAACCAACGCATTGATGCCAGATTTGATTCGCTTTATATTCGAAATAACGCCCTACAAAAATTAGTTCATGTGGATGTTCCTTTTCAACGAAATGCCTTGGTAAAGGGTAGTTTTATTTTGGAAAATCAGTCCGCAAAAGCTAAGAAATTGCTGGTGGCGCTCGATGGGAAAACTGTGATATCGGGGAATTTTTCTGTCAAAAATTGGGATGATGTAGCTCAACTTCAGGTGGGTGCATCTCTCGCCAAGGTGAACATCAATCCCGCTCAATTGTTGGCGCAAATGAACCGAAACGATTGGGCAGAGAAAGTAAAACCTTTGGGAACCATCCGATTTGAAGGGGAAGCCGCTTACCGAGAATCGTCGATTAAAACCGATGGATTCTTGGAATCTGATCTCGGGAAAATTACCTCAAAATCTGATATTACATGGAATAACGGATTCAAAATCAAAGGCGATTTATCCACCGAAAACCTGGATCTAACACCTTTTCTACCTGAAAATTCGGGAATATCTCACTTCACTTTCCAAGGGAATATGAATGTAGCCGGGAAAGACCTCCTCTCCTTGAAAGGGCCTGTTCAAGGTGCCCTGAGTGAGCTGGAATTTCAAGGGAAACGTTATCAGCTCATTTCCATGGATGGTGCTTTTGGTGAAGGATTTTTCCATGGGAAATTACAATCCGCCGATCCGGGTTTACAATTTTTTATCCAAGGAAATGTTGCCCTCGATCCCGCTAAACAAATCAGCGATGTTGCATTTCACGCGACCAAAATTGACCTTCAGAAACTGGGGCTTTCCAAAAACGAAGAATGGGTTTCTGGCGACTTTACCTTTCAAGGAAAAGGCAGTAACGCGGATGATTTCATTGGAACGTTGATGGGGAAATCCCTCGTTTATCACCGCTCCAATGAAGTATTTACGCTTCCCGAAATGGAAATTTACAGCCAATTGGAGGGAAATAAACGTTCTGTGGGTATACAGTCGACCTGGTTAAACGCCAGCGTTACCGGCCAATATCCGCTCTTGGATTTATGGAAATATGCCAATAATTTGGCCGAGCCCCACGTGCCGGCTTACCTCGACCCCATTCCTCATTTGCCTGCAGCCAATTTCGATTGGAAATTTTGGGTGAAGGATCCAGAAACCATCGCCGACTTACTCCAAATCAAAGGATGGTGCGCTGCTCCTTTCCACGGCTCCGGCTTGGTTCGATCCGATGTAGGAAGAAGCCTGTCGAGGGTACTCATTCCTTATGTAGATGCTGGAGGAACACGCATGAAAGGTGGAATTTTAGTGGTCAATACCGATACCAATCGAATGTCGATTTCTGTCCAAACAGACACCATCACGGTTAATGATACTACCGTTTTAACCACGGCTAATTTCAATACGTTTGTCCACAACGACACTCTAAGATTTACGTCGGATTTGATTCGAGACCCCTCCAGAAATCAAGGAAATTTAGAGGGTATGTTGGTCGTTTTCCCCGACTCTAACGTACTGCATCTGGATCAGTCCTCGCTGACCGTTAACGGAGATTTGTGGAAATTCTATCAAGATGAGCCCATCGTATTTGATCGTACTGGAGTCACCTTGCACGAATTGGGGGTTAAATCCTTCAATCAGCTGGTCCAAATTTCGGGCAAGATTTCCGATAATCCGAAAGACACCGTTACCTTCATCACCCAGCAATTCAACTTGGCTCAGCTGAATAACTTTTTAAAGGCCTTCCAAATCCAGATTGAGGGAAAATCGGATATCAAGGTTTCAGCATCCAACTATTTAAAAGATCCTTTTTTAAGAGGTCAAATCAAAATTGCAAATTTGAAGGTAGATACCATTCGTTACGGTGATATTCGTTTCGATGCGGATTGGATGAAAGTGGAGAAGACAGTTCACATCGACGGTGAAATCTTTAACAAAGAAACCCAGTCTAAATTAGATGTTGATGGCTTCGTCGATTTTCATGAATCGAGGGAGGAGCTGGATGTTACAGCTCGATTAAGTCGAACCGACGCCCGATGGTTGGAAAAAATTTTAGCGCCCGATTTGTACAACATCCAAGGATATGCCGATGGATTTATTCAGGTGTATGGAACGTTCGACAAACCTTTACTTATTGGTGCGGTAAACATCGACTCTGGTAGTTTTGTAGTAGATGCCATGAATGTTCGGTACAACACAGGGAACAAACCCATCTCCATTTTGTTAACCGACGAATCCATCGATTTCAACAAGGTGAAATTGTACGATGACTTCGGCGGAATTGCCCAAGTAAACGGGAAGGTGCTCCATAATTACCTTAGAAATACCCGTTTGGATCTTACGCTTGATATTCCAGAGAGAAAGAAAAATGGAGAGCCCAATAAAGTTTTGGTTTATGATTTTCCGAATTATTCTCCAGGTGATGTTTTTTACGGTTCGGCCTTTGCTACTGGTTTTGCAACCATCAAAGGGCACATCAGCTTAATTGATTTTAATGTTCGTGCAAAATCCCAAGATGGAACGCTGTTGAAGATCCCTTTGGAAGAAACCGAATACTCCAGTACGGCCGATTTTATGCAATTTACGGTAAAAGATACGTTGGTGAATTCGTCCAAAAAGCAACGAAAAGTTGCGTTGGAAGGCGTAAACTTCTACCTCGATTTGGAAGCGACCCCGGATGCTGAAATTCACCTCATCTTCGATGAATTGGCCGGCGACGTGATCCGTGGACGAGGAAAAGGAAACCTCAAAATGGCGTACGACAAGGATGAAGATTTTACCCTATTCGGCAATTACGAAATTTCTAAGGGAGATTATCATTTCACTTGGGAAAATATCATCGATAAAAAGTTTGATTTGGTTCCCGGTGGAACTTTAGTTTGGAGCGGCGATCCCTACCACGCTCAAATGAACCTTCAGGCCATGTACACCCAGCGTACCACGTTGACCAATTTGGTGAATACCGAGTACGATCAAAGTCGTTTGCAAGACACTACCAGGAACCTGAAAAACATCCGTTATCCGGTTCAAACCATTCTTAAAATGTCGGGAGATTTGATGAAGCCCGACATCGGTTTCG
>JAIYBD010000212.1 GCA_027488715.1 Bacteroidota bacterium
GGCCGTATCCAACCGATCAAAGCGTAAATCGCGATCGGTATTCCGAAGGATCACCTTTCCTCCAAACTCCCACTTGGCACCGTGTTGCACCATTTTGATTCGATCGAGTTGAAGCGTGTGGGTGCCAATGATTCCGAAATTTTCATTGGTTTGTTTCAGGGGTTGCCACGTCCAAACATCTTGACGCAAATCGTTGAACTGATCGGTTAAATTCTTGCTGAACTGGTAAGAAACGGTGAGGTCTTCTTTCTTGTTTTCAAATTTTTTGTTGTAGAGGGCGTTGAATTCAGCCGTATATCCAGGGATTTTTCCCGTTTGAGCTCCGCTGTATTGGAATTTTTCAATGGTATCCAAAGCCAAAATTTGGTAGCGATAAATGTCTTCCGAGGTTTCGTTGTTGGGTGTAAAACCAAACGAGGTGCTGAGGGTATTTTTCCCCCAAGAATATTCGGCTCCTGCTTTGGTATTGGTGGTTTGGGTACGTTGAAATCCGCTGGAGAATTGAATGATCCAGGGCAACGAATCCGACAAGTAATTGATGCGATTGGCGCTATTCTTCTTGTACAATTCCCAATCTCGATAATTGGCATTGGCGAAGAAATTCCACGCTCCTTTTTTGTAGTTGATGTTGAATCCGGAAGAATATTTTCCACCGTAGCCCACCACAGCCGTTGCTACTCCATTCAATCCGTTGGCTTTGTTCTTTTTGAGAACGATGTTGATGATTCCCGACATTCCATCGGGGTCGTATTTGGCGGAAGGGTTGGTGATGAGTTCGATGTTATCGATGGAAGAGGCAGGGATTTGTTGAAGGGAAAGGTTGGAAGGTTTCCCATCGATGAAGATATTGGCATTTCCGGTTCCACGGAGGGAAACCTTCCCTTCTTGATCAACGCTTACGGAAGGAACGTTTTCCAGAACCTGAAGCGCTGTTCCACCCTGAACGGTGGCATTACTACCTACATTAAAGACTTTTTTGTCGAGTTGAATTTCGAAAGCGGTACGGGACCCTTGAATATCGGCACCTTGAAGGACTTTGGGATTGGCTTGAATGGAACAGGTGCCGAGTAATTGAACGGGTTTTTCTTCCGTTAAACAGGTTTTTTTCAATTCGGGAGTCTCAAATCCGATGGCTGAGATTTTTACTTCGTAGCAACCCAAGGGGAGGTTGGAAATCTGGATAAATCCTTCGTCGTTGGTAAACCCGCCAAAAACTTGGGTACCCATGCTCACCCCCACAGAGGCGAGTGGAACGGGTTTCTGGCTGTTGATTTCAACCACTTTCAAGGAAATTTTTCCCGATTTGTTTTTCTGTCCCCAAATCATGTTGGTTCCGAAGATCCAGAATAAAAGCAACGCCCACGTTTTCATGCAACGCAAAGATAGCCTTTGGCTTGGCTTCAAAAGTTTAAAAAACCTTATTTATTCCCGAAAAACGAGTAATACAAACGCGATGGACCGTTGTCGATGTATCCTCCAGCATAGAAATAATTGGCTCGGGTAATGATGGAAAATCCATCGAATCCGGTTTGTCCGTGGAATTGATTTGGCATAATCCATTTGGCCCCATTCCAATACGCCATCAAAACGCTGTTTTGGGGGCCAATGGAAGCGATATAAATGGTGTCTTTTACCGTTCCTTCGGTGGTGACCGAAAATGAAAACTGATTGGTGGTTGGTGTTGCCTGGGGTGGCGTAACGTATTGAACCGTATCTTGACCATAGTAGTAACCAATTACAGCAGCTCTTGGATCTACTACTCCGGGAAGGGTTTTAAAGGTTTTCTCTTTGCCATACGCCATTCCAAAAACATTTTTGGCATAAGCTCGAACGAAATATTCGGTGTTGGGTTGGAGTTGGGTAAGCATGGAAGAATAATCGCCCACGTCGGCTCCGTCGATGGTGAATGCATCGGCCGTGGTGGGGGTTCCCGAAGTATTCCAACACACCCCACGGCTGGTAATTCCCGAACTTCCAATGCTGGTCACATTCCCACCGCATTTGGCCGATTGCATGGTGATTTCTGTGACTTCCCGCGTCTCCACTTTCGGCGGTTTCTCTTTGTTGCAGGCCGAAAGTAAAACGAGAGAAAAAGCCATGGAAAATAGAATAAAAACGGATTTCATGGTTTAATTTTTTAACGATTCAATGATATTCAATTTCGAAATAATTCGGGAAGGGACCATCATACTTAACCAGCAAAATAAGGCTATTCCCACATTGGTGATGACCCAAGAAAAAGGATTCAAAGCCACCGGAGCGTACGATAAGTAATACAATTTTTCATCCAACGTTACCCAGTGAAAATAATGTTGACTCAGCAAAATACTTCCCGCCAACAAATTTCCAAAAAGTAATCCTTGAGCGACCAGTCTTAACGACCACCATCGAAATAAATTCCCAAGGTGAATAGGCGACAATCCCAAGGCCCTCAATAAGCCTACTTCCTTTTTCTTCTCCAACACCAAAAGCACCAAGGCGCTCATCATGTTCAAACCGGCAACGGCCAACATAATAACAAGAATAATGGTTTGATTGGTGTCGAAGAGCGCCATCCACTGAAACAATTGGGGGAACAATTCTTCCAACGAAAAGGCCTCCATGGTCATGGGTAGTTGATTGTGAATTTGATCGACTTCGGTTTGGACGTTGCTTCCTTCTATAAAATGAATTTGATATCCGCCCACCGTTTCTTTATCCCAGCCATTCACGGCTTGAACATGGTGAATGGGGACCAATACCACCGGGCGGCCGGTTTCGTGTTCCATGGGATTTTTAAAAATTCCCACAATGGTGAATGCCCTTGTTCGGGGCGGTTGTTGCACAAAAATCACCGGCAACTTTTGTCCGACTTTCAATTGCAATTTTTTGGCCAACGTCTCGGGAATAGCGCACTCGTTGCTGCCAACTTGAAAAGAAGGAGATCGACCTTGCAAAAGCACCTGCTGAAGATTTGATTTAGGATAATCCTCGCCCACCCCTTGAACAACGATGCCCTCAAATTCGGTTTCGGTTTGGGTAATGCCTGCCTTGAGGGCAAATGGAAAAATGGATTGAATTTGAGGATTTTCTTTCAAAGATTGAAGCTGATCCTGGGGAAGAATCAACGAACTACTTTCGGTGAATTCGTTCACCCTAGCGGGTAAAATTTGCGCTTCTCCGGAAAGGGTTTCCAGCAATTTTGGAACTTCTTGTTGGTATCCCTGTACCACGGCCATGGTGATCATGATGACCGCTGTTCCCAATCCAACCCCCGTAATAGCAAGAAACCCGGCCACTTTCGAAAACTTCGCGCCAACCGATTTACGCAACAGGGAGGATGCCTTCATGAATTATTCGTAGGAATACCAGCCTTTTCCGGTTTTTTTTCCTAAAAATCCGCCTTCCACTTTCATTTCTTGCAAACGGTTGGGACGGAATCGAGGTTCACCGTGAAAACTATCGTACATGCTGGAAGTTACCGAGAAATTGACGTCCATGCCAATCAAATCCTGCAACTTGAAAGGACCCATTTTAAATCCAGAATTCTCCATCAATGCATCGATGGTGGCGAAATCGGCCACGCGTTCTTCCAAACATTTTAAACTTTCAAGGTAGAAGTGGCGGGCTACGCGGTTCACAATAAATCCAGGAGCGTCGGCCGCCATAACCGGAGTTTTTCCCATTTGGGTGCTCAGTTCGGCAACGGTTTGTGCTACTTCAGCCGAGGTTGCCTCACCGGAAATAACTTCCACCAACTTCATCAAATGTGCTGGATTGAAAAAGTGCATTCCAACCACGCGTTCGGGGTGTGGGATGCCACGGGCAATTCGGGTAATGGGAATGGAGGAAGTGTTGGATGCAAAAATGGTGGTGGGGGGATTGATTTGAGCGAGGGATTGAAAAACGTTTTGCTTGGCTTCCGTTTTTTCAATGATGGCCTCGATTACCACGTCGCAAACCAATTGTCGAAGGTCGTCGGCTGGAGCAATGCGAGCCAGGGTGGCATCAGCATTTTCTGCCGATAACTTCCCCAATTCTACGGCTTTCAAAAGGTTTTTCTGAATTCCAGCCATTCCTTTTTTCAAAACCTCAGGATTGAGGTCAAAAAGTTGAACTTGAAATCCGCCAACAGCGGCTACCTGAGCAATTGCGCTGCCTATGGTGCCGGCACCAATAAC
>JAIYBD010000235.1 GCA_027488715.1 Bacteroidota bacterium
AGAAGTTAAGCCCCACAGCGCCGATGGTACTGCAATAAAATGTGGGAGAGTAGGTCGCCGCCGGTTTTTATCACCACCCTTGGTACTCCAACCAAGGGTGTTTTTTTTTATCCCCAATTATAGTTGAATTCTTGGGGAAAAATACCCTAACCCATAGCCCCCTTTTCATCCCAATCTTCAACCTTTTATCCGTATTTTTACGTAGTATAAAACTGTACCAATAGCATGGCTGAAGAGGGAAAAATTATCGATATCAATATCGAAAACGAAATGAAAACCGCTTATATCGATTACTCGATGTCGGTCATCGTTTCACGTGCATTACCCGATGTGAGAGATGGAATGAAACCCGTACACCGTCGCGTTCTTTTCGGAATGCACGAACTCGGAATGGGCCCAACACGCCCCTACAAAAAATCCGCTCGTATCGTCGGAGAAGTACTCGGTAAATATCACCCCCACGGTGATTCCTCCGTGTACGATACCATGGTGCGTATGGCCCAAGACTGGTCTCTCCGCTATTGCCTCGTCGATGGACAAGGTAACTACGGCTCCGTCGATGGTGACCCTCCAGCCGCTATGCGTTACACCGAAGCGCGTATGACCCGAATCGCCGAAGAAATGCTGTCCGATATTGAAAAAGATACCGTAGACATGCAGTTGAACTTCGACGATACCCTCGAAGAACCACGTGTTCTTCCTTCCCGTTTCCCCAACCTTCTCGTAAATGGAGCAGCAGGAATCGCCGTAGGGATGGCTACCAACATGGCCCCCCACAACCTAACCGAAGTCATTAACGGTATTTGCGCTTACATCGATAATCGCGAAATCACTTCCGAAGATTTGCTTCAGCACATCAAAGCACCCGACTTTCCTACAGGTGGGATTATTTATGGCTACGAAGGTGTTCGCGAAGCCATGTTAACTGGTCGCGGACGTGTGGTTATCCGTTCCAAATCAGAAATTGAAGAAATCAATAACCGGGAAAGAATTATCATCACCGAAATCCCTTACCAAGTTAATAAATCTGATCTTCTCGTTCGAATCGGAGAGTTGGTCAACGAAAAGAAAATTGAAGGAATTTCAGATGTGCGCGATGAATCCTCCAAAAGAGAAGGAATGCGTATTGTTATTGAAGTGAAACGTGATGCTTCCGCTAACGTGATCCTCAATTCTTTGTACAAGTACTCCAATTTACAGACTTCCTTTTCCATCAATAACATCGCTCTGGTAAAAGGACGCCCTATGGCGCTGAATGTTCGCGATATGATTGAACATTTCGTGGAACACCGCCATGAAGTGATTGTTCGTCGTACACAATTCGATTTAAAAGAAGCTCAAAAACGCGCACACATCCTCGAAGGATTGCTCATTGCTCTTGATCACCTCGATGAAGTAATTGCCTTAATTCGAAATAGCCAGAATCCCGACGAAGCCAGAGCCGGTTTGATGGAAAAATTCGGACTGAGCGAAATTCAAGCCAGAGCAATTCTCGACATGCGTTTGCAGCGTCTTACTGGCCTGGAACGCGATAAAATTCGCGATGAGTACAATGAACTCATGAAAACCATCGCCGATTTAGAAGATATCCTCGCCAATGAACCTCGTCGTTACCAAATCATCAAAGACGAACAACTCCTCATCAAAGAAAAATATGGTGATGAACGTCGCTCCGAAATCGATTTTGCCGGTGGCGACATGAACATGGAAGATTTGATCGCCGACGAAGAAGTGGTGGTTACCATTTCTCACCAAGGTTACATCAAACGTACCGCACTTTTGGAATACCGCAAACAAGGTCGCGGTGGACGTGGAGTGAAGGGGTCTTCTACCAAGGATGAAGATTTCGTAGAACACGTTTTGGTGGCAAGTAATCATAATTACCTTCTGGTATTCACCAAGTTAGGTCGTTGTTTCTGGTTGCGCGTATTCAATATTCCCGAAACTGGAAAAGTTTCAAAAGGACGCGCCATTCAAAACCTCATTCAGCTTCCACCCGAAGACAAAGTGATGGCCTACCTTCCGGTTAAGAGCTTATCCGACAAAGAATACATTGAAAACACCAACATCCTTTTCTGTACCAAAAACGGTATTATCAAGAAAACTACCTTGGAAGATTTCAGCCGTCCTCGCGCCAATGGCATTATTGCCTTGGGAATTCGTGAAGGCGATGAATTATTGGCGGTTAATCTCACCACCGGTTCCAGTGAAGTGCTTATCGCCATTCGCTCTGGTCGCTCCATCCGCTTCCCCGAAAGTAAAGTTCGAGCCATGGGCCGAACAGCTACCGGGGTGATTGGTATTGAATTGGATGATGAAAAAGATGAAGTGGTTGGCATGATTTGTGTAAACAACCCGCAGGCGACCATCTTCGTTCTCTCTGAGAATGGTTACGGAAAACGTTCGGAATTGGACGAGTACCGCATTACCAATCGTGGAGGTAAAGGGGTGAAAGCCATGCAAGTAACCGAGAAAACCGGAAGATTGGTGTCCATTCAGGAAGTATCCGATTTCGACGATTTGATTGTTATTCGCAAAGACGGTGTAGCCATTCGCATTGGAATGATGGAATTCCGAGTGATGGGCCGCGCCACCCAAGGCGTAAAAGTAATTCGATTGGAAGAAGGCGCGTCCATTGCATCCGTTGCAAAAATCGCTCGAACCCAAGAAGATTACGAACGCGAAATGGCTGAAGCCGCTGCAGAAGCTGCTGCTGAAGCAAACCAAACCGACAACACTGATGTTCCTTCAACAGACGAAAATAACGAAACCCAACATGATGCTTAAAAAATCTTGGCTCGTTGCCCTCGCATTGGGCGCTGCCTTCACCACCCAAGCTCAAAAAGTAAACGTACAAAGCGCTTACAATGAATTGAAAAATGGTTCCTTGGCCAAAGCCAAAGATTACATCGATCAAGCAGTGAACCACCCCGAAACGCAAAATTGGGATAAAACCTATTTGTACCGCGGACAGATTTATGCAAAGGTTAATGCCGATGCTGAACTTAAAGCCAAATCTCCCAATGCGTTGGATATTGCTGGAGAAAGTTTTTTGAAATGTCGGGAATTGGACAAAAAAGGTAAATATGCAGATGATGTAGCCCAAGGTTTGGCCGGGATTTATGGCTCCATGATCGATATGGCCATTCGTGCGAGCGAAAAGAAAGATTATCCAACGGCAGTTGCCGGATTCGAAGGTGCAATGAAGTACGAATTCGAGCAGGTAAAAAATAATCACATTCGTTTGGTTGACAATGCTGCATATAATGCAAAGTTGGGTAAGATCTACGATAAAGCTGAGCTTTACTATACCCAAATGACCCAAACTGATTCCGTGAAGCCGTATCACTTTGGTGATTTGGCAGCCATTTACAAGGAACAAAAGAAAAACGATGCTTACCTAAAAACCTTGGAAGCTGGAATTGCTAAATTTCCTGGAAATTATGATTTGATGGTGGAAGAAATCAATGCCTACATTGAAATGAACAAACTTCCTGATGCCATCACCAAGTTATTGAAAGCTCACGATTTAAATCCAAAGAATGTTTCCATTACCGAAGTGTTGGCCAATGCCTACGAAAAAGCGAAGGACATGCCCAATGCCATAAAGTATTACCAAGAAGCTTTAGCAACCGATCCTAAATCCTATTTCTCCAATTACAACATGGGAGCTATTATCGTTACCGATGCAGCCAAAATGATGGATGATGCCAATAAAATTCCTACCAGCAAAACCAAGGAATACGAGGCTGCCGTGGTGAAAGTAAACGACAAGCTAAAAACCGCTATTCCTTATTTGGAAGCTGCTATTGCCTCCAAAGCAGGTGACATCGATGGTATGGATGCTTTGCGAAAAATTTACGTGAAACTCAACATGATGGACAAAGCATCGGCCTTGAAAAAGGAAATTGATGCGGCCAAAGCGAATAAAGGCGCTGCCCGATAAACCAACAAAAACCCTCGTTCATCGAGGGTTTTTTGTTTCTATTCCTTCCATTTTTCCCTTATTTTTGAATCAAATTCCCATCATGAAAAATATCATTTTCATTGGCGCCATGGCGCTATCGACTTTTGCATTTTCTCAAGATAAAAAGGTCGTTACCTTGGAGGATGTGTGGTTGAAAAATTCCTTTTCAGCCCGTTCCGTTGGCGGCTTCCGTAGCCTCAATGATGGACAACACTATGCCGCCACCTCCTTCGAACCAGAACAAAAGTTGGTACATCTCCTCAAATACCAATACGCAACAGGGAAAGTTACCGATACCCTTTTTCATGGGAAGAAAATTCAATTCAACGGCAAACCCTTAAATTGGTCCGATTATCAATTTTCGGCCGATGAATCCAAAGCGCTACTCGAAACCGAATCCGAAGGAATTTATCGCCGTTCAGCGCTTTCCAATTATTACATCCTCGACCTAAAATCTGGAGCAATTACTCCGCTTTCCAAAGGTGGAAAACAACGCGAAGCCACGTTTTCGCCCGATGGCTCAAAAGTGGCCTTCGCTCGAGATAACAATCTTTTTGTGGTGGATTTAACGACCATGAAAGAAACTCAAATGACTTTTGATGGAAAGAAAAATTCCATCATTAACGGAACAACCGATTGGGTGTACGAGGAAGAATTGGAATACGTTCGCGCTTTCTTTTGGTCGCCCGATTCTAAAAATATCGCCTTCCTCCGTTTCGACGAATCTCAGGTTCCAGAATTTACCATGCCGAAATACAACGGCCTTTATCCCGAGAATTACACGTTCAAATACCCCAAAGCAGGAGAGGTTAATTCCAAGGTAACAGCTCATTTGATAAACATACAACAGAATCAAATTACTGAAATCAAAGGACTTCCTGCCTATGAATACGTAGCACGCATGGATTGGACTCCCGATGGGAAAATTTGGATGCAATTGTTGAATCGTCATCAAAATCAATTGGATTTGATTTTTGTTCATCCGCAAACCCAGGTGGTTGAAAACATCATTCAGGAAAAATCCAATACCTGGGTAGATGTGCACGATTACCTCACTTTTTTACCGAAGAAAAACGGATTTATTTGGTCATCCGAACGCAGTGGATTCAATCATTTGTACTTTTTCGACCTTCAAAAAAAATCGTTAACCCCGATCACTTCAGGCCAATTTGATATCACCGGATATTATGGTGTGGATGCCAAGAATCGGGTATTCTACCAAGCTGCCGTTCCAACTCCTGCCAATCAACAAATCTGGAGTGTGGGTATCGATGGAAAAAAGCCCCTTTTGGTTTCGGGGAAAAATGGAGTCAACTCCGGGGCTTTCAACGAAGCGTGTACCTATTTCTTGAACTACCATTCCGATGCCAATTCGCCAACAACGGTAACCCTTTGTACCTCCGATGGTAAAGTTTTGCGAACCTTGGAAGACAATGCAAAATTGAGAAAGAAGTTGGAAGATTTTCAACTTACATCAAAGGAATTCCTCATGTTTAAATTGCCCAACGGACTCGAGGTGAATGGCTGGATGATGAAACCTCTGAATTTCGATTCAACCCAAAAATATCCTGTATTGATGTTTGTTTACGGCGGTCCTGGAAGTCAAACTGTGGTGAATCGTTGGGGCGGAAACGATTATTTCTGGCATCAAAGTCTTTGTGCAAAAGGATATATTGTGGTAAGTTTCGACGGCCGTGGAACCGGTATGCGCGGTGTAGCTTATAAAAATGCAACGTACAAGCAACTCGGTAAATACGAAATTGAAGATCAAATCGAGGTGGCCAAAATGCTTGGAAAAATGAACTACATCGATGCGAGAAGAATTGGTATGTACGGTTGGAGTTTCGGTGGTTACATGTCGTCCTTGGCCATCACCAAAGGTGCCGATGTTTTTAAATCGGCCGTGGCTGTTGCTCCGGTGATCAATTGGCGTTATTACGATAATATTTACACCGAGCGTTACATGCAAACGCCTCAAGAAAATGCCGAAGGTTACGACCAAAACAGTCCATCTACCTTTGCTCATAAAGTCAAAGGAAATTATTTATTGATTCACGGTACGGCCGATGATAATGTGCATTTCCAAAACAGCATGATGATGGTAAAGGCCATGGTTGATCAAGGGATTTCCTTCGATTTTGAAGCATATCCTGATAAAGATCACGGCATTTATGGAGGAAAGACCCGGTATCAACTTTTCTCTAAAATTAGTCAGTGGTTGTTCACCAATTTGTAATCCCAAACTTACCTTTGCGCCGTGAACCTCGCGAGCATCGATATTGGAACAAATGCCATTCGAATGGCGATTTACCATGTATTGGGTAGGAATGTTGAACCCAAACTTTTGGAACTCGTTCGGGTACCTATTCGATTGGGGACCGATGTATTCGATCACGGACAAATTACCATAGAAACAGAAGAAAAACTCATGAAAATGGCGGTAGCATTCCGCAATTTGATGGAGATTTTTGAAGTAGATACGTATCGGGCCTGTGCAACTTCTGCCTTTCGGGAAGCCGAAAATGGAGAAGCCGTTCGTCAAAAATTGATTGAAAATGGGATCAATTTGGAGGTGATCGATGGAGATGAAGAAGCGAGATTGATCTTCAAAGCGCATGAGCAAATCTTAAAATCGACCAAAAATCTACTCTTCATTGACGTAGGTGGAGGTAGCACAGAATTGACGTTGTTCGAAGATGGAAAAGTGAAAACCTCTCGTTCCTTCAAAGTAGGCGCTGTTCGAATTTTGGAAAACAAAGTTGATCCTGCCGAA
The DNA here is from genome assembly GCA_027488715.1 of Bacteroidota bacterium. Taxonomy (GTDB): domain Bacteria; phylum Bacteroidota; class Bacteroidia; order UBA7662; family CANHCV01; genus CANHCV01. The sequence continues at coordinate 6,741 of JAIYBD010000235.1, forward strand.
TGGGTAGAATTGGAGGATTATATTCTGGATGAAATTGCAGATCATAACATCGATTTAGCGGTAGGTTCAGGAGGAAATATTCGAAAATTGGTCGGTTACCTCGGAAGAAAAGAAACCGATACCGTTTCCTTGGCTCGGTTGGAAAAATCGATCCGTGAAATTGAAAAACTATCCTACCAAGAGCGGTTGGAACGTTTGCGTTTCAATCCCGACCGTGCCGATGTGATTGTTCCCGGATTGCAGATTTATCAGAAAGTTATGCATTGGGCTAAGGTTGAACGCATTTTAGCATCGTATCTTGGATTGAAAGATGGGATGATTATGGATTTAATTGAAAAGAAAATTTGATATGAAAAACATTACCGTTATCGGAGCTGGAACCATGGGAAATGGAATTGCTCACGTTTTTGCCATGAATGGATTCCACGTTAATTTGGTGGATATGAATCCTACTTCCTTGGAGAAAGCCTTGGCAACCATCACCAAAAACCTGGATCGTATGGTGGCCAAAGGTGGAATTGATGAAGCAAAGAAATCCGAAACTTTGGCCAATCTTCATCCCACCACCTCCATTGAATCTTGCGCTCCAACCTCCGATTTGATCGTTGAGGCCGCTACCGAGAACGTTGAAATCAAATTGAGTATTTTCCGTCAAATGGATGCTTTGGCACCTGCTCACTGCATCTTGGCTACCAATACATCTTCCATTTCTATCACCAAAATTGCGGCAGTAACCAATCGTCCAGAACAAGTTATTGGAATGCATTTCATGAATCCCGTTCCCGTGATGAAATTGGTTGAGGTGATTCGTGGATATTCAACCTCCAACGAGGTTTGTTCCCAAATCATGGAGCTTTCTAGAAATTTGGGTAAAGTACCTGTCGAAGTGAACGATTATCCCGGATTTGTAGCTAACCGTATTTTAATGCCGATGATCAACGAAGCCATTTATACCTTGTTTGAAGGAGTAGGAGGAGTTGAAGAAATCGATACCGTGATGAAATTGGGCATGGCACACCCCATGGGCCCGTTGCAATTGGCCGATTTTATCGGTTTGGATGTTTGTTTAGCTATTCTTCATGTTTTGCACGACGGATTCGGAAATCCGAAGTACGCTCCATGTCCGTTGTTGGTTAACATGGTGATGGCTAAAAACTTAGGAGTGAAATCGGGCAAAGGATTTTACGACTACAGCCACGGAGGAAAAGAATTGGTGGTCGCACCGAACTTCAAAAAGTAAAAAATTGTCGTAACTTCGCCAACGTTAACAATCGTTCCACCAAACCCCATCTCCATGGAAGATGATCCGGATATACAAAAACTTAGAAGGGCAACTCCAAGAGTTGCAACATCCGGAAGTGGGTTGTTGGATCAACATCACCGGATCTGATCCGTCTGATCGAGAGTGGATTGAACAAAATCTTGGCGAAATTTCCGAATCGTTGATCGACTTCCAAGACGTGGATGAAATGTCGCGTGTTGAAAAAGAAGACGATTACCTAACTATCATTCTTCGTATTCCTCATTTTACCGGTGTTGATTCCGACAAGCCATTTGTGACCATTCCCTTGGTAATCATCCTTACCGAGGAATTGATTATCACGGCCTGTACCGAAGAGAGTGTTATCATTTCTGAATTTGTAAAAGGCCGTGTTAAAGGAGCCGCAACGGTAAAGCGCAATCGTTTTTTGTTGCTTCTGCTATTAAAAACTGCGAATCGCTATTTATTGCACCTGCGAAACATCAATAAAATTGTAGAAGAACTGGAAGATGAGCTCGAAAATTCACTTCAGAACAAAGAAATTATGGCTTTGTTGAAGTATGAAAAAGCGCTCATTTACTATACCACCGCTCTGAAGAGCAACGAGGCCATGATGGAGCGCTTGAAACGCATGCTCATTTTTCGAGCCTACGAAGAAGACATGGAGTTATTGGAAGATGTTTTGATTGAAAATCTTCAGGCCATTGAAATGACCAACATCTCTCAAAACATTTTGGCACAGATGACCGAAGCTTACAGTTCCATCATCAATAACAACATGAATAACGTCATCAAGTTCCTGACTTTGGTGACCATTTGTATTAGCTTACCCACCTTGATTTCCAGTTTTTACGGAATGAATATTTCCCTTCCTGGGCAAGATTCCGACAAAGCTTTTTTTGCCATCATCGCCATTTCGGTGGGCATGGTACTCGCAACCATTTTATTCTTCCGCAAAAAGCGTTGGTTTTAATGAATGATCCAAGGGTACATTTTGCGTGTTCCCTTTTCATCATCGATCACAATAAAGTAACTTCCGGTTGCTAAGTTTTCTGTTGCTAACGTTCGATTTCCTGCTCCAACTTTTTCTTGAAATACAATTCTTCCTTGAGCATCAACGATGCGAATGGATAAGCTTTCATAGGAATGGTCGATGGATAAACCACTTCCGCCTTTGGATGGATTAGGGAAAAACGTAAACGAGGAGGCGGGCTTCTTGTAGGTGATTACTTCGATATTGGAATACGATATGGAACCATCTACATCTACTTCTTTGATGCGGTAATAGGCTGTCCCGTGAATAGGCATAGAATCAAAATATCGATAGTAGGATGGAACTTGCGAAAATCCAGCAGCAGGAACCTCTCCCAAAGAATCGAAGTGTTGTCCATCGGAACTACGTTCAACCACAAATCGAAGGCTATTGAATTCTGTCGCTGTAGCCCAATCCAATTTTACGCGATCCGGGAAATCGGGAGTGGCTTTGAACCAAAGCCAAGAAACGGGGAGGGGAGTGGGCGTGCCTTTGGTAAAGACAAACTGACTAAAGCTTGTGATGTTGCTGTTCAATCCAAAACGTACTTGTCCCGAGGACCCTGCAGTTGCAGAATCGGCCGCTCCAAACGCTTGCCAAGTTGCACCATCGTCGATGGAGCGGCGTTTGAACAAACTGAATTTCGAAGGAGAAGCCCCATGCTGAGGGGATACGAATCCAATTCCTCTGAACCACAATTCTTGCATGGGAGAAAACGTGGAATTGCTTCCAAAGTTGTTGATTACCCAATAATATCTACTCATGGAGTCTTGCGAATTTGGAACCACATCGGGTTGATAATTAAGTCTTGAAACAACAATTTCTCCGTTTGGATTCGTTCCGGTACTCGAAAATTTCATCGTTACTTGCGTATTGGGAAAGGTGGTCGCGTTGGAAGAATTGATGGTCAATCGGTCGCTCACTCCACCGGCAACGGGAACAGAACTGCTGCTTCGTGCAGCACCGGCAACAAGAGATGCGTGATCAATTCCCATTTTATCTTGAACGAAACCTTCATTTTCATTGAATTGATAATAGGCTAACAAGTTATCGGCATAAATTCCGCTTTTGGTGAGGTGCATGCTCTCTCGAATTTCAGACTGACTGAGGGAACGATTGTAAAAACAAACTTCATCGATCAATCCTTTAAATGTACGGCTAGTCCAGTCGCGATAGCTCCCAATGGCAAGTTCACGGAATTCGCAAGGAGATAGGGCGATGGTATGGGTTCTACCAACTCCATTTTTATAAATCGTTGCCGAAGTTGGGGTAATGACCAAAGCCACATGAGCCCATTCTCCCGGCGTAAGGGTTAACCCACTGCTCCACCACCACGATCCGCCGGGCCAATGGTAACCTAATTCGTTGTTTTGGCGAACATTTAAACCACCAGCGCTAGAAACGCTCGCAAAATTCATCACAATTCCCGAATAATCACTTTGAATTTGCGATGGTTTTACCCACGCTGTGATCGTTACCGTATTGCTGGTAATATTCAAAGGTGCGGTAAGTGCTCGCTGCCCATCGGCAGAAATTTGCAAAGCACTTCCCGGAATCGGATCGATGTTGCAACCTTCTGTTACGGAATAAAAAGCATTAATCGTTTGAGAATCGGTTCCTAAACTATCGCTTACCACCAAGGAAACGGTGTAGCTTCCCGCAGATCCAAAAACCACTTTGGGGTTTTCAACGGATCGAGAACTGATGTAAGAAGGACTGGGCGTGATGGTCCAGAAAAATGTTGCTCCTGTTTTATAATGAGCAGAATAGTCAACCAAAAACAAGGTGTCTCTTACGCAGGCGCTCTTCAATTTATCGGCAGAAATTTGAACCGATGGTTTTTGCAAGGTGTGCACAGGAGATTCGAAAACACCTCGGTTGGAGGCATTTCGCATTTTACCTTCCAAATACCATGGTAGGATTTTAACGGAAGCTGTAGGTAACGGCATTCCGGTGCCAAACGTTACCCAGTTGCTCATCGTTTTGTCTCGGTAAAAAACCGTTTTTCTAGAGCCAACATAAATTCCTCCCGAACTTCCACGGTAAAACTCAATGTTGGTAATGCCTTCCCCGTTCAATAAGGTAGTGGTCCAGTTGGTATAAGTTAGTCCGCCATTGTTGGAATAGAAAATTTTATTTCCATCGGCATTGTTCCAATTATAGGGGTGGATCAAGCCAACCCAAATGTCGTTTTCCGAAGAATCACTCACTGTTAAATCCATGGCCAACGAACTGTTGTTATTGGTAACGGCGGAACTTAAGGAGATGTTGGTCCATGTTTTTCCCGCATCGGTAGTTTTCCAAATGAATTTATTGGCATAAAAATCGGTTGGCGCAAAAACCACGTAAATGACATTGGGATTCGACCACGCAACTTCAATATCGATAATTTTGCCGCTGGCAAACGTTTTGATCGCCGTCCACGACGCCCCATCGTCTTCGGTTTTCCAAAGGGTGGAATCAACTCCGGAATAGAAGTGGTTGTACGAGCGAGGATCCCAACGCAACGGACACGATTCACCGGGGAAATACCCCGCGTTCGGACGTTTGTCGTAGGAGGTTCGGGTGAATGGAAGCGTTCTGCTTTGTACCAATTGGTCTTTACCGCTATCGTTGTACACCGTTTTTGGTTTTCCTGGATTTACAAATCCACGGTAGCCATCGGCACTTCCTGTGTACGAAATCCAACCATTTTGGTAAACGTTTCCGTTCTTCATCAAATGGGAATTGTGATAGGTTCCGCCCAACATCACATCGGCATCTTTGTGTCCCATGCCAAAACCCCAAAACTCAGTGCCTTGAATGCCGTACTGTCGGCGGTTAAACGATAGCTTACCACTATCCACCGAGAGGAAAATTCCGCCATCGCACGAAACCCAAACTTGGTTATTGCGAATGAAAATATCGTGAATATCGGCATGCACGTATTTCACGTTGGCGGCATCCGACCAACTGGCTGTATTGGTAAACGTTTGGCCGCCATTCAAAGAAATCCAGTGCATGATTCCCGCGGCATGAACTTTATTGGGGTTGCTCGGATCGGCTTGAAGAGCTAAATCATAATAATACTGACCTCCGTTATCGGCTCCTGTTGAATTGTAGCCCAAAATATTCGGATTTGTTGTAGATGCTGTTCCTCCCGGTCCGGTTCCGCAGCAGGTATGCGTCCAGGTTTCCCCTGCATCCAAAGATTTGTAGAACCCATACAATCCGCTTCCTCCACCAAATTCTCCAGCTAAAAGAGCGTAAATCAAATTGGGAGATGCAGGAGTAACTGAAATCTCAGCCCTTCGTTGATGACTTGGTGAAACAATTAGGGTAGCATTACTGGGCCAAGATGATTTGTTGGTGAAGTTTTGCCCAAAATCTGTTGATTTGTAAAACTCAGTAAATAGGTCGTTAACCGCATTCTTTATCGCATAAACGATGTTTTCATTGGTGGGATGAATTTCAATTTCATCAAAATAATCTTTGGATGTAGAAGCCGATAAAATTTGGGTGAAGCTGATTCCAGAATTGGTAGAACGATATAGCCCGTTGTTTGTCGCTGCGTAAACGATGTTGGTTCGATTGGGATGAATCATCAAATCGTAAACCGTATGGGAAGAAGAAGTAAATGGAGCTGACCCAACAATGGACCAAGTGCTACCGCCGTTGGTGGAGCGATAAATGCTTCCATTCCCACCAAAATATACGGTGTCGGGATTGGTAGGATGAATAGCGATGGCCCGAACCTGGCTAATGAAGAGCGATTTGCTTACCAAAACCCAATTCGCACCGGAATCCACCGTTTTCCAAATGCCCGATGATGCTGTACCCGCAAAGAGAATGTTCGGGGATGACAAGGATTGACGGGTTACGAAAACGTGTGCAGACCCTGGAGCGTGCGAACGGCCGTAGGCATCTTTGTCGAAATCGAATGGGCCAATGCCATTCCAATTCGGCAAACCTTCCACCGATTGACTTTGATTAGCGCGGTCTTCCGCCTCTTTAGATTCCCTTCTCCATGTATCCCAATCGGGTTCTTCAAAAACACCGGTCCGATTTAAAAATGGACCACTTGTTTTGAGCAATCGTTTAAAATACTGCGTGTGTTGATTTTTGATGAACGGGTTTTCAGCATAATACTTTTCGTATTCTTGAAGAACCAAACGAACATTTACGGGCTCTTGGTACATCAATCGAACCCAATAGGGAAGGGTTAAATCGCTG
>JAIYBD010000136.1 GCA_027488715.1 Bacteroidota bacterium
CCATTCAATCTATCTTACAAAAACAGGCCTGTTCTCCCCAAACGATCGTGGTTTCGTCCATTCCCGATCCATCATTAGGGGAGGCCGTGGTTTTAGCAACAACCTCAAAATTTCCTTTGGAATTGAAGCAACTGAATGCCGAATTGCCGAAGTACCATGGCATTAAAAAGATTTATTTGATCGATCGTTTTCCAATTACTTCTCAAGGGAAATTGGATCGAAAGAAATTGAAGTTAATTTTGTAAACATGTCATCCCACCACACGGTACGCGAAAAACAAGAGCCGGCTTTGTTGATTGCCGATGGCTCCATCGCGTGGAATTCGCTTTTTGAATTGCTGGAATGGAGTCCAACCGTTGTTGCTTTGGATGGCGCTGCGCGCCGATTGATGGAGCAAGGTGTAAAAGTGGATTGGGTGATCGGCGATTTCGATTCGGAGAACGACGTGGATGAGCTTTTGAAGATGCAGCCGGATGTTCGGATGAAGAAATTCGACGACCAGGAGTGCAATGATTTAGAAAAAGGGATTCGTTTTTTGGTAGAAGATGGGCATTCGGCTTGTCATATTTTGGGAGCCTCCGGCGATCGATCCGATCATTGGTTGGAAAACCTCAGTGCGTGCATGAAGTACAATGCAAAAATCAATTGGCAGTGGATTGGCACGCACGATCGAATGTATCCGGTTCCACGGCCTTTCAAAAAATACTACGAAAAAGGAGTGGGAATCGGGTTAATGCCTTTTCCCGAAGTTCGTGGATTATCGGCCACCAACGTGGTTTGGCCCGTTAAAAACATCGATTTGCGATTGGGTACTCGAACAGGAAGTAGCAATCGGGTGGCCGAAACGGGATGGGTGGAGGTAACCTTCGAATCGGGCGAAGTCTTGCTGGTGGAATATTGGGATTGAGGTCTTCGCCCGATTTCGATTATCTTTGACATCTAATTATTCGCTTTGGAAGGAAAAAAGACGTTGGTCAAGTTCGCCGGATTAACGGTCGCACTCAATCTATTGGTCAAGCCCCTTTGGCTTTTTCTTTTCGATCGAAAAGCTCAAGCCTTTCTAGGGAATGATGAATACGGAACGTATTTCTCGGCCTTCAATCTGGCCTTTCTGGCTTCCATCATTCTTGATTTTGGAATGAGTTACTGGAACAATCGAGCTTTGGCCTTTGAAGAAGAAAAGCAGCGAAAGTACCAACAAGCCATATTTACCCTCAAAGGATTTTTTTTTTTTTTTTTCCTTGGAATTGGAGTTTGTTTATCTCTGTTAACCGACATAAAAGGCGATGCTCTGATCCTTTTTTGGGGAGGCATGATGCTTCAATGGTTCAGTCATTGGTTGGTATTTTTCAGGTCTATTTTGTCGGGTATTCAACGATTTGGTTGGGATGCGTTGTTCTCGGTGTTGGATCGTTTATTATCCATGCTAGGTGTGGGGTGGTTGTTATGGGATCATCGGTTGAGCGCGTCTTCGTTTGCGTGGATTCAAGCGGGTGCGTACGCGCTCAGTGCCGTTTTGGTTTTTTTAGTTTTGAAACGCTTCCAATTTCGTTGGAGTTTCGGAGCTTCTCCCGGTGTTTTTAAGGAAATTCTACGTTCCTCTTTTCCGTTTTTTGTGATGGTGATGGCCATGTCGCTTTATGCCAGAATGGACGGAATTATGTTGGATCGGGTATTTCATTTGTCGAAAGAAGCCGGCGCCTATGCCGCATTTTTTCGGTTGTACGAGGCCGGCATCATTTTCCCAGCGCTCATTGCCGGAGTTCTTACCCCCCTCATAGCCCGTCAGTTAGCACTTAAAAATCCGATTGGCGATTTGATGCAAACGGGCGCATCGTGGATGTTGATTCCAGCCCTCGGAATTGTTGGCGCCCTTTTTTCGTATCCCCTCGAAATTTTTGAGGTTGTTTACCGTGGCGAATCGCTTCCGGCAGACATGATTTCATCCATTTTTCCTTTGGTGGGTGTGGTTTTCTTTTTTCATACCGTGGTTCTTTTGTACGGCGCTACCCTGACAGCCATGGGAGAAATGAAATGGTTGATTCGTTGGGCCTTGAGTGCAGCAGTCATTTCCATTTTGATTCATGCTTGGGGAATACCTCGATATGGCGCTTTGGGCGCTGCTTGGGCCACAGTGGTGGGACATGGATTAATGGCGATGGGTTGTTTTGTGGGCGTTTTGAAGAAGTCGGAACTAACAAAAGAACTTTTGAAGAAAGGCTGGAGAATAGGCATCTTTTCTACCTTGTTGATTGCCTTTTTGTACTGGGATCCATTGGTTTTTGAAATAGGTTTGTGGGTTTGGTTCTTGGTTTTAGGAATGGTCTCCGTAATTTTGGGATTGATCGACCTTCGAACCTTTTCTTTATTTTTGAAAAAATCGTCATGACCCAATACCGAGAAACGCTTTATTCTCAATACTATTCGAATCAGATTCGAGCAACTGTTGCCGATGATGCATGGACGAATACGGTGTTCTCTAACGAGATTATGCCGCACCTATCGGGTTTTGAAGCAAAAAGCATCGGTGAATTGGGGTGCGGACACGGTAATTTGTTGGCGTTATTAAAAAAGAAGGGTTTTCAGCAGATTCAAGGTTGTGATTTGAGTTTTGAGCAAGTGGAATTGGCTCAAAAAAAAGGGTTGAAGGTGGTGCAGCAGGACGCCTTGTCGTTTTTAGATCGGGAAGAGGGTTGGGACGCGGTTGTAGCGATTGATGTGTTAGAGCATCTTACTAAGGATGAAGCGGTAATGTTGATTTTAAAAATAAAGATGAAGTTACGGCAAGGCGGTAAGTTAGTGATTCGAATTCCGAATGCTGACGCTGCCGTTGGCGGGTCGTTTCTTTGGAGTGATTTTACGCATGAATTGTTTTTGAATGCCGCTTCCGCGGTGCAGCTTTTTCAA
>JAIYBD010000171.1 GCA_027488715.1 Bacteroidota bacterium
ATAAAAACCGCGAAGGAGTGGTGTATTCCACCGATCCTGAGTTCAATTACTCGTTTTTCAATTTGAACGATGCAGAAACGTTACCGCCCCAACAGCAAAACTTAAAAATTCATCTTGAGCGAAAGGGGGGCGGAAAGGTAGCCTCCATCATTCGAGGTTTTGTTGGACAGCAAGACGATTTGCAGGAACTCGGAAAGAAGTTGAAAATGAAATGCGGGGTTGGAGGAAGCGCCAAAGACGGAGAAATCATCCTTCAGGGCGACTTTCGCGACAAGCTTTTGGTATGGCTGAAAGAAATGGGCTATTCCCAAGTGAAAAAAGCTGGAGGATAAGGCCCCATGAAGGTTTTTGTAATAACTTCTGAGTGGCCTCATGAAAAACACCCCATTTCAGGAATTTTTGTCAAAAGTGAAACACAACAGTTGAATGAAAAATTTGGTGTTCAATACCATGTTTTTCATGCGCCGGTGAGTGCATGGATTCGAAATCCTTGGAAGTTTCGCCAAAAGATTCGGACAGAAATCAACCAATTTCAACCTGATCTCATCCACATTCACTGGGCATTTAACAGTTGGTTTGTGCGCGGCCTTCGCATCCCGCAAGTGATTACTTTTCGTGGCTTTGATTACCCCAATTTGCAAACAAAATTCGATTTAAAGAGGAGGTTTCTCAATCTATTTTCGGTCGCAGCATGGAATAAAAACAACCATCTCATTTTTGTAAAGGACCATCCGCGTAGAACCGAGTTTTCGGGGTATTCTACCATCATTCCATCGGGTTTAAATGAAAAACTGTTGAGGGAAGTGTTCCATCTTGATCGTTCAAAACTCAAAGAGAAATATGGGATTCCAAGTCATCGAATAATGATTTCATTTATCGGACCTGGGAAAAATGCTTCCCATTTCAGAATAAAAAATAAAAACAGCGATTGGTTTTTAGCTTTTTGGGATGAACTGAATCAACAATTTCCCGAAACCTACCATTTGTTGTGGTTGGAAGACCTTTCGCAACGGGAAGTCCTTGAAAATGTTCATGCGTCTGACTTTTTCTTTTTAACATCTACCGACGAAGGTTCCCCAAATATCATTAAGGAGGCGCTGGTTTTGGGCACTTATTTCTTTTCAACCAACTGTGGAGACGTGGCGAAACATCTTGAAAAATACCCTGAATCGGGAGAGTTGATAACGCTAAAGATCGAAGAAACCATCCTTCAATTGAGGAGCAATCGCCCACATTCATTGGGATTGAACGAAGAGTTTTTAAAGGTTTTCGGATCGGAAAACCAAGCAAACCGGGTTTGGGAAGTGTATCAAGCGGCTATGAAACAGTCAACGAAATAACCGCTTCAGCGGAATTTGTACATAAATGTACCCGTAAATCGCCCATCGCTGCGTCATGATTCGCACGTTCCAACCGGCGATTTTTTCCGCTTTTTCCTTTCCATTAAATGGGGGGACTTCCCACCTCTGGTTTGTGGATGCGGTATTTTCTGAACGACGAATCAAGGAACCCGCTATCGAAAAATCAGGATCCAACCACCCCATCTTTCTCAAATAAGCAGCGTGCTTAAGTCGATCAATGCCCAACTTTTGGAGTCGAAAACCCACTTTTTGTTGAACATCTTTCCTCCATTGAAAAAACTCATGGATGGAGGTGAGGCGGTGGTCATGAAGGATTTGAAATCCATGTTGCTCCATCCAGTGGTGGAATTTGGCTTCTGGACGAGGAATATCTGACCATTCCTCGGCCAATTCCAAGTATTTCGCCAATAAATTCGTGCGGTAAAAATGAATTCCGCCCTCTCTTCCCGCCAAATGAAATTTATCTAAGGTGTACGTATTCACCAAAAAGGTAGATTCCGAAGCAGCTTCCATCAGAGTGCGAAGATGGGATAAACTGTTGGGGGAGACCAGCACATCGGCATCGACCAATGCCGTGTATTTTTTTCCGGTTGCTACGGCGATTTCCACTGATTTTCGCGATGCGGCATTGAAGGGAGAAAGACCTTCTACAACCCCAGCAATTTCACCAACCTGCTCTTTCAGCAATTGAATGCAGATGCTGGTTGTGCGTTCTCCGGTTGCTCGAACAACCACCGCAATATCGTGTAAGAAATTATTCCGCATCGTGAACTTCAATTTCAGAAATGCGGTCGGGATAGAACAGCACATTTCCATCCTCATCGGTTCGGTAGGAAGGAACAAATGAGGCATTGTGAACGATTTCACCGCAAACGTACGAGGTTTTTGCTTGAATCATTTGGTGGTAAGAATCGTCGAAACCTTTGATATAAACCATGATTTCGGCATCCATTTGAGCAAGGTCTTCTTTGGATTTTTGGTAAAGCGGACTGTTTTCGGCAATGATATGCACCAAGGTCCAATTCAAGGGCATGAAGTTAATTTTTTGCAATTCCAACTTCAAAACATGGAATTGCTGACGGTAGTACTTCTTCTCTTTGGTACTGAACTTAATGATAACGGAAGCCTCCAAATCGGTAAGTACATTTTTTCTTCCGTTGGCAATTTTCACCATGAAAGCATCGTGTTGGTGGAATTTTCCGATGATGGCTTTTTGGGAAAACAGAATTTTTGCCCTTGGTTTTGAAAATCGCCCATACAACAATCCGGTGGCCAACGCAAAGGTTAAAATTCCCGAAAGGGCTTCGATTCCGGCTAAGGCCGACGCCCAGTGATCGATGGGAGCTACTGAGCCATAACCAACCGTTGTAATGGTTTGAAGACCAAAGAAATACACGTCCCAAAAGAAATCCCACCCTTGGTGATTTCCCACTCCTTGAAAGGCTGCAGGCCCAAGGTAGAAATATCCTAAACTGAAAAGCAAGTTCAGTCCGAAATAAAAGCCAAAAATGAGCGATAGGAATGAAAAAATTGGCATATTCACCAATCGGTGATAAAGGCCATCTTCGGAGAAATTATCTCCTTTTCGAATGATATTGAAACTTCCATCCGGGTTGATGTTCCGTTTGGTTCGATGCGAAACTTCGGTAAATAAACCGGTATCGCTGCCTTTTTCAAATCCCCGATGATTCATGTTTGAAACTCTTGTACCTACCTTTGCGTTAGTTCTACAAAGTACGCATGAAACACCTGATTTTCCTTCCATTTTTAGCAATTATTCTTGCTTGTGAATCCACTACCCCCAAGCTTCCATTCTTGGGTAATCCTGAAAAAGTAGTTGGGAATGACACCATTTATCCGAGTATTCCCGATTTTTCCTTCACGAACCAAGACGGAAGAGTGATTCGTGGCGCGGATGTGAAGGGCAAAGTGTATGTAGCCGAGTTTTTTTTCACTTCCTGCCCCAGCATTTGTCCGAAAATGTTGAAACAGATGAAACGGGTAAGCGAAAAGTTTGGCGATCGGGAGGATTTTCGAATTCTTTCCTTCTCCATTGATCCGATTCGGGATTCGGTGGGAACGCTGGCTGAATATGGAAAACGGGCAAAAATCAATTCCAATCATTGGTGGATGTTGACCGGGAACGAGGATTCCATTTACAACTTGGGGGAAAACCATTTCATGAGCCACATGGTGGCCGATGAAAACGAGCCAGGTGGTTACGTTCACAGTGGCTTTTTTATTTTGGTGGATCGGAATGGGCACAAGCGTGGGGCTTACGATGGAACCGATCCTAAGGATGTGGAGCGATTGATGAAGGAGCTACCGCGCTTATTGGAAGAAAAATGAAAAATTTCCTAGGGTTTGGTTTGTTGTTGCTTCTATTCGGTTGCGAGTTTGGATCCGAAAAGGAATTGGCTGTGGCCAACGGTTTACGCATTTACCAACAACATTGCATGGCCTGCCACGGCGAAAAAGGTGAGGGGAATGGATTGTTGTATCCACCTTTACAGAAAAGCGATTACATGCTTCACGACTCGGTTCGAACCTTACAACACATTGTTCAGGGGGTGAGTGGCCCCATGGTGGTAAACGGTGTTTCTTACCGGGGAATCATGCCTTCGGAGCCTACGTTGAATGATGTAGAGTTGGGCTATTTGATGACCTATTTATACAATTCTTGGGGTAGGGTAGGTGGTCATTTTACGCCCGATTGGATTGCTCGGAATAAGCCAATCAACTGATGGCCAAGATTTTAGAGATTTCCAACAGGACGCGCTGAGTTCCGCCGGTGTGGAGTTGAATGTGCATCGAGGCCTGGTGCCCCATTTTGGTTAATTGGTCATCGTGTTCTGCTTTATCAATCATCCATTCCATGAAGTCTTCGGCGGAATCGATGCTGATGGCTCCACCCGCTTCGATGAGTCGTTCGGCTTCCACAAATCGAGAGTGTTTGGGTCCGAAAACAACCGGTTTCCCGTAAACGGCGGCTTCGAGCACGTTGTGAATTCCGCGGTTGAAGCCGCCTCCAACGTAACTTAAAGTCCCAAATCGATAAGCTTTAGAGAGCATTCCATATTGGTCAATAACTAAAATTTTCGTTTTCGAAGCAGCTTCTGCTTGTTCAACAAGACCCGACGACCTCAATACCTGACCTTCAAAAATCGATTCAATGTGTTCGATTCGTTCAGGGTTAACTTCGTGGGGAACAATCACCATCCCATCCAAAAGCTCCAAATCCCATATTTTTTTTAAAAGTGTTTCGTCGGCTGCATAGGTACTTCCCGCAACCAAAATACGTTTTTTCCCTTGCCTAAAATGATCCAAGATGGGAAGGTAAACATTATTTTCTTTGATCAGCATCACCCGGTCGTAGCGAGTATCGAAGGCAACAAAAACTCGTTTTAACCCCAAATCTTCCAAAAGGACCATGGAGAAATCGTCCTGCACTCCTATTGTAAAAAAGGTATCGAGGTATTTTTGGGCAAACGGACGCAATAGGGGTTTGAAAAACCATTGTTCTGGGATGAATTTAGCCGAGAAAAGTAGCGTTGGAATTTTCCTTTTTTTGCATTCGGCTAAGTGATTGTACCAGAATTCGTATTTGACGAATAGCGCCATGCTGGGCTGAACGATATCGAGGAAGGTTTGTGCGTTCCAAGGGGTGTCGAGCGGAAGGTACGTTACATCGGCCCGTTTGATGAATTTGGCTTTTTGTTCGTAACCGGATGGGGAGAAAAATGTGATGAGGAAACGATGAGCGGGCAGCCTTTTTTGCAGTTGTTCCAAAACCGGAAGACCTTGTTCAAACTCTCCTACGGAAGCAACGTGCATCCAAATAACAGGAGTTGAATTTTCTCGATAAAGCGAGGTTAAAGATGATTTCCAATTCTTTCGTCCGTCAATCCACTTTTTAGCCTTTACATTGCCCCCCAATGAAGAAATGGAGATCAAAAGGCGATAAATCAGGACGAAAACGGTATGAAAAAATGCGGTCATCAATCAAAAAAGTAATAATCGTTTTCGCTTCTTTTATACAGGGGTAAACTCCATAGAAATTTTATTCCAATCAATTGATCCAAACGAAGTTGGTTATCTGCCATACCGGTGTCGAAGTTGATGGTTCTTCGATTTTTGGTGAGCCCAAGTTGGTAATCAAGCCCGATGTAAAAATTGGTTCTTCGGTTGTTACCCAAGTATTGGTAACCGAACGAAAACTGACCAGCGGGGCCAAAGGTGAGTCGGTCGTAACCTTTTTTATAATCTCCTTGGATGGAAGGAATGTTGGAATAGGGCGCTTCAATTCTAATTTTATGCTGAAGAAATCCCACGCCCACTTGAGAAATGAGTCCGCTGCTGGGGTTTGGAGACCACGGGGTTCTGAATCGTCGACCCAGATGGAAGAAAGCTTGAATTCCACGTTGGCTTAAGGTATAATTGGCAAAAATGCCTGATTCTGAGATGAGGTCGCCGGTGGTGGTGGTGAGGCCTCGTAAAATGGAATCTTCCCTCAATTGATTGCCGAACATCCATCCTCCTTGAAAACCAATAATCCACGAAGAGGGGCGCTGTTGATGAAATTCAAAACTAACTTGGGTATTTGAGCCAAACCGTTGTGCGAGGATTCCGATGGGGACTTGTTGACCGCCGCCAATGGAGAAAATACGAATGTTTAAACCCGAATCAAGCGGATTGGTTTGAGATCGTCCGAGGGTGGGGATAAGTGCTAAAAAAAGCACAAAAAACGTCGGAAGTAAACCATAATTTCTCATTGGGGTAAAGTTACAGTGGTTGATTTAAAAATTCACATTTCTATTCAAAACATTTCTATCAGAAGGTTAATCACTGAAAAATAAGTTTATCTTTGCAAGAAGTTACATTTGAAAACTAAAGGTTTATGAAAATAGGCGTAGTTGGAACAGGATACGTTGGTTTGGTTACTGGTACGTGTTTTGCAGAAACGGGAAATCAAGTTATTTGTGTTGATATCAATGAGGAAAAGGTGGCTTCCATGCGAAATGGCCAAATTCCCATTTATGAACCTGGTCTTGAAGCGTTATTCCTAAGAAATATCAAAGAGGGAAGATTGAGCTTTACAACTTCCTTGCAAGAGGTGTTGAATCATGCGGAAATCATTTTTCTTGCCCTTCCTACGCCCCCGATGGAAGATGGATCGGCTGATTTGAGCTACATCTTAGGCGTGGCTGATCAAATTGGTCAATTAATTACCGATTATAAAGTTATCATCGATAAAAGTACGGTTCCTGTTGGAACGGCGGACAAGGTTCATGCTGCGATTTCGAAGCATGCTAAAGCGCCTTTTGATGTGGTTTCCAATCCAGAATTTTTAAGAGAAGGCGTTGCGGTAGAAGATTTCATGAAACCCGATCGCGTTGTTATAGGCGTTTCAGGGGAGCGAGCTCAAAAATTGATGGAGCAATTGTATGCTCCATTCGTTCGTCAAGGAAATCCGATCATTTTCATGGATGAGCGTTCTGCTGAAATGACCAAATATGCAGCCAATGCATTCTTGGCGACTAAAATTACCTTCATGAACGAGGTGGCAAACCTTTGCGAAAAGGTGGGTGCCGACGTTGACAAGGTACGAATTGGAATTGGTACCGATACCCGAATTGGCAATCGATTTTTGTTTCCTGGCGTAGGTTATGGTGGA
>JAIYBD010000102.1 GCA_027488715.1 Bacteroidota bacterium
CCGCCCAGTTACCATTACCCTTTCGAACCAAGGAACCACAGCCATTACTTCGGCTTCGTTGGGCTACCAATTGAACAACAATACGGCCGTTACGGCCCCTTGGACCGGTAATTTGGCGGCAGGAGCAACCACCACCTATACCTTTTCCACCAACATTACGCTTCCTTCCACAGGAACACACAGCTTGAAAACCTGGGCAGCTAACGCCAACGGAAGCCCCGATGTGAACCCGAACAACGACACTTTGCGCACCAAACTTTGCTTCGGATTAACGGCAGGAACGTATACCGTTGGTGCGCGACCTACCGCCAACTATCAAACTCTTCAAGATGCAATTGCTGCTCTCAATTGCGGTGGTGGCACCGGTGCCATTACGTTTGAATTGGATTCTGGAACTTACACGGGAAATTTTGTGGTTCAAGGTCCCATATCCGGAAATCCATCCATCACCATCACCCAAAATGGAAACTTAGGGGATGTCATTATTCAAGATCCAACAAACCCCACAACAGCTGGCATCAGCCTTTTTAAATTGACCCAAGTTACCGACTTTTCTTTTTCAAAAATTACTTTTAAGCGAAATGGATCAGCAAGCTTTGGAACTCCATCGGCCATCATCGAAGCCAATGATGGTGATAACATTGAAATAAGCGATTGCCATTTGATCGGTGGAAATGGATTTGGTACCGATTACTCGGTGTTCTTCAATAATACTTCCAATTCACGCACCATCGATTGTTTTTTGGATGGTGGTGTTAGCGGAATTTTCTACACCTCCTCCACCCAATCCGACAACAACTCGATTTTTAACAATCGAATTGAAAACCTCACCAATTCAGCCATTCAGCTAAACAATCAAACCTTGGCACAAGTGAATAACAATTCCATTAAAGATGTTGATGGGTTTGAAGTGGTTCGTGTTGAGGGAGGATTTGGGAATCAGATTTACGACAATAAAATGTCGGGCGACATGTCGGGTTCTGTTGCCCTATCCCTGAACAACGTGAACGGCCAAGCGGGAGATCCAACCAAAGTGTACAACAACACCATTCAGTTGAAATCTACCAGCTTTTTTGGAACCCCCAACGTGATCAGCATTTTCACCGATTCTACGGATGGTCCAGATTATGTTCAAGTGGTTCACAACACCATTGCTTTTGAATACAGCCAAAATCCATTTTTTGGTACTACAGGAATGATTTCCATTAATGAAGATGATACGGCTATTGTTTCTTTAGGTCATTTGGATGTGCTCAATAACATTTTCTTAGCTAAATCCGATACCGGCTTCCAAATGACAACCGATTTTCGGGCTTACAACTTATCATCTTTGAAGTTGATTGATAGCATGAACATCGACTACAACGACTACTTCATTGGCGCTAATCTTTCGGAGTTTGCTTTCATCGATGATGCTACTTCCATCACCTACAATACTTTTTTTGATTGGAAAAGCGGGGTGAATCAAGATGCTAACTCCGATTCCTTGAATCCTCGTTTTATTTCGAATGCCCTTTTGATTCCGATTGAAGGATTGATTAACAACTCCGGAACGCCGTCTTTTGTTAGCAACGACATTACCGGTGCGGTTCGCAGCGCCACCACTCCCGATTACGGCGCTTACGAATTCACGCCATCTCCTACCGAAATCAGTATTTCCTCTATTTTGAGCCCTGTGAGTGGTTGTGGATTGGGAAGTAGCGACACCGTTGTGGCCTTGGTTGAACATCTTGGAACCAATAACCTCAATCAGGTTATTGTTCGTTACACCGTAAATGGCGCTGTTGGTGGAACCGATACCATTGCGGGACCCATTGCGCCGGGAGCAAAAATTCGCCACAATTTCCGCACTCTTGGTAATTTTGGAACGGTAGGAGCCTATGCCATTCAAGCATTTGTAGCCGTTCCTGTTGACAACTTACCGCTGAATGATACGGCCCATTACGATTTAATCCATTACGCAACCATTACCGCTCCCGATACACAACGATTTGATGCATCAGCAGCGTGGATTACTTACGGAAGCGCAAATTCATGGGCCCATGGTGCTCCCAACGGTTCCATCATCAATACCCCGGTTTCCGCTCCCAATGTTTGGACGAACAACCTCACTGGAGATTACAACGATAATGAGCAATCCTACATTCAGTCTCCGTGTTACAATTTGTCGGGGTTACGTGTTCCTATGGTGGGCTTTAGCTTGGCCTACGAATCGGAAACCAACTACGATGGCCTGGTTTTAGAGGCTTCCACAAACGGAGGTGGCACCTGGACTGTGATTGGTGGCCAAAGCACAGGCGGCACCAACTGGTACAACGCCAATATCACCGGAAATCATTTTTCGGGTGATTGCTGGAATGGATCCAATAATACTTGGACTACGGCAAAACACCCGCTTTCGGTGCTTGGAAATGCCAGCAGTGTAATCTTCCGATTCCACTTCTTCTCCGATGGATCGGTAACAGAGGAAGGCTTCGCGATCGACAACTTCGCCGTGTACGATTCCCTTGGAGCTCTTGTTCCAACCAACGCAGCCATGGCTTCCCTTGATTCGCCCATCACGTCTTGCGGTTTGGGAAGTAACGAACGCGTGGTTGCTCGTGTGGTAAATTTCGGAACAGCACCGCTATCCAATATTCCGGTTCGTTATTCCATTTCGGGCGCAACCACTTTGCTTTCCGCGGTGGATACCGTTCGTGGGCCTTTGGCTCCAAACACCAGCATTTTACACACCTTCTCTACCCGTGCCAACTTATCCGCTTCCGGAAGCTATAATTTCAAAGCCTTCACCATCATGCCAGGCGATAACATTCAAGGAGACGATACCGTATTTGCCACCATCGTCAACAGCCAAATCAATACTTTTTCACACCTTCAAACG
Source organism: Bacteroidota bacterium (assembly GCA_027488715.1). GTDB lineage: Bacteria > Bacteroidota > Bacteroidia > UBA7662 > CANHCV01 > CANHCV01. Next base: position 2,882 of record JAIYBD010000102.1, read on the forward strand.
TTCGACGGAGGAACTTCAGGAAATGGAGCAACTCCAGGGGTATTCCC
>JAIYBD010000082.1 GCA_027488715.1 Bacteroidota bacterium
CGCTGGGATTTGCGCTTGGGCGAGAAGGCCGAAGCATAGGAGGGTGAGGGTGAGGAGGTGTTTCATCATTTTTTATTTACAAAAGGAACTTTGCAAATATATTTCATTTTTTATTTCTGAAGAAAAATATTACACCAACCAGCAGTTGGTTTCATACCAACTGCTGGTTGGTGTGAAGTTGCCTAACATCAAAAAAAATGAAAGGAATTTAGGTTCAATGAGCCTATTTAGAAGCGTCGGTCAATGCATGAAAGCGAATAGACGACGTAAAAAAAGACAATAAAAAAATCGAAACCCAAGTGAACTCTACAAATCGAATTGGTAAAAAATGGTAGGCTAACTCATTGAAGTAAATTGGAATTTTTCAATGGGCCCTCAGACACCGGAATGGGTGGGGAATTATTTTCCCAAAAACGCCTCGATCTCCGAAACAATGGACTGTTGCTTGTTCTGGGCGTACCATTTGTGCAACTCCTCGGCGTATTTCGGAGCCGTTTCCGGATTCGATTTCAAAGCAATCACCATCTCTTGCGCAGCAACCGGACGTGGGCCCCACGACTTTTGGAAGTTCCCCTGCTCATCCAACTGCAACAACTTCGGAATGGAACGTCCGCCATTTGTGAGGTGGGCATCCATCAAATCCAAATGCTGATCCCGATACACCAACCTCAAGTCAATTTTACCGGCCGAAGCTTCAGCTATTTTTGCAATCACCGGCACAATTTGAGACGCATCCCCGCACCAGGGTTCCGTGATCAACAACCACTGGATCGGACGCTCTAAGTTCTTCAACACTTCCTGCGTGGAAGCGGCCACCTCAAAGTGCTTTAAAATGCGCTGACTCCGCTGCCAATTCAGGGGCAGATACTGGTAATTGAAAACCTGATCCCCTAAATTCAGGGATTTTTCAAAGTCTACAACGTACTTTTCAAAAGAGATTCCCTTTTGGAAATGCTCCCCATAATTAACCGAAATTGGCGCTGCTTGTTCCATGGATACATGTCGATTCAAGCCGCAAAAATCTTCATTGTTTTCGAAAAAAAGAAATCAATCTTTCAAATTTTGGACATACCGACTAAATTCATTCAAAATACTTTGCCAACCTTGCTTCTGCAACTCTTCTGAATTTTCCATTTCGGGTTCAAACGTGTGGGTTACCATCCCCGTTTCATCCGCCTTAAAAAACACCTTTCGGCCATCGGCTAAATGGTAATCCAGCTCGTAAGGTGCCGCAATTCGATCGAAAGTGCCTTCCAAATCAAAAGAGAAACTTCCATCTTTGGCTGCCATGGTGTACGAAAAATGCCCTCCGGGAACCAACTCGTTGGCAGCCTTCGGACAATGCCAATCAGCATTGGCGAAATTCCACTTTTGGATGTGATCTGCCTGGGTAAAACAATCCCAAATTTTTTGGGCAGAAGCCTTAATTTGAACGGAAACTTCAATCATGTGTGAAATTTTAAGGATGAAAACATCGTAGTTTTGTAAAGATAGCCATCATGAAAAAATTGTTGCTTTTTACCCTGATTTTTTTGACCCAACTGGGATGGGCCCAAACCCAATCTTCGAAGTTGGATACCCAATGGCTGCATCAAAAAAAATACTCCCATGGAAGATGGTCGGCCTATGCGTACCTCCTGAAATCCACCGGAAACGGAAAGGCCGCCTGCTTCACCCCCCAAGGAAAAGTGATGTTCGAATCGTCGATCAGCCGCAATCACGGCCACCATTCCGTTACCTTTTGGCACCATGCCAACGGGGTTGTGAGCAAAGCCGAAACCTCCCAGGCGCCCGATGCCGGAATTCAATGGTACAAATCTCAAATCTACTTCAACGATAAAGGGGAGAAAATCAGGGAAGAACGTCAAAGCCATGATGATTTGGAACGAATCATGCTGCTTGATCCGCCCTTCGAAATTCATCCTTCTGTTCCTCGTCCAAATCAACCCTCTACTCCAACCGTTCCTCCTTCGAAACCCGCCCCACCGTGTGCGGTCATTTTCTCCAATGTTTTATCGGTTGAAAACCTAACTGCGTTCCCCGTTCAAATTCAATTTGCGGCACGTCAACGCATCAAAACATGTATCATTGCGCCTGGGGAAAGCCGAAATGTAGATACGCTCATTCTGGCGCAATTCTTTCAAAATCCGCTCAAAGAAGGTGTTTTTCAAGTGGCATTCGCCCAGAAACGGAAAAAATGGGAATGCGTCTCCATGCCCGCTATCGAATCAAAAACATCCGACAGCTCCACCCAATTCACGGTTCAAATTCTTCAGAAAAAAAGGATCAATCCAAAATCTCGGCCCGCCCGAACAAACGCTCCTTCTCCTTCAAAATAAAATCCAAATACTCCTTATCGTTGTCTTCCAAAACAATCTTGGAATACCTCTTCAATTTTTCAGAGGTGTAAAAACGCGAAACGAACACAAAATCGGCCCCTTCGTCGTACAATTTTTTGGCTTCTTCCAAGTTTTCAGCGTGAACCGCCACTTGGGCCTCCTTGCACAAATGACGGAGGTGTTGCAAAATCTTCCGATTGGAAGTCCCCACCAAAATGGAATCGGGAATGCTAGAAATGACCACCTTCGCTTTGGAAATTCCCATGTGGTGCAAGGTATCCAAATGGCTAATATCTCCATAGCTGGCCGAAATGCCTTGCTCTTTGAGTTTTTGTAGAACAACGGGGTTAAAATCAATCACCAAAATTCGGTCTTTGATGTTCCGATCGGCATCATCTTCCACCTCTAAAAAATCGGCCAACAACGAACTCGCATGGTGGTGGAATCCAAGAATTACCACGTCTTTTCCGTCGGTATTTTCGTCTTCATCCTTGGAATGGGTTTCCTTAATTCCCAGCATGGATAGTGTTTTGGAGATGATTTTTTGGATGGAATCATTTCCTTTGATGAGGTAAGTGGCTCCAATGGAGGTGAACACAAAAATGAAAATGATGATGGACAAAACCGAACGATCGATGTGTCCGAAACCAACGCCCAAAGAAGCGATGACCAGCGAAAATTCACTCATTTGGGCCAAATTGATGGCCGGTAAAATGCTCACTCGATTTCCGTTTTTGAGGAAGTGAAGCACAGGCCAAACGGAAAAAAATCGAGAGAGGATGAGAAATAAAGAAAGTGCTAAAGCCCCTAAAAGAATAACGGGTTGATCCATGGGATTGGGAATTTGCATTCCGAGCGAAACAAAGAACAGGGTTACGAAAAAATCGCGCAGGTTCACCACCTTGGCCACCACATCCAAATTATACGGAAAACTGGCGATGCTGGCTCCCGCGATCAAAGCGCCCATTTCCACGCTCAGGCCCAGGGCATTCGCCAAACCGCAAATGAGGAAACACCATCCCAGCGAAATCAATAGCAGTAACTCGGGGATTTTGGCGATGGAATGAAATATTTTAGGTAGCAGGTATTTGGCGCCGGCCACAGCGAGAAGGACGAGAAATCCGCCTTTCACGAAAGAAAAAGCAATTTGGGTGATTTCCGGATTTTCCAAATTGGGCTGGATGCCCAACACGATGATGGCCCAAATGTCTTGAAAAACCAACACGCCCAAGGTAATTCTTCCAGCCATGGTTCCCAATTCGAATTTTCCGTACAGCAATTTCACCACAATGGCCGTACTGCTCAGGGCCATCCCCACCGCTAAATACAGGTGGCTGTAACCGATGGAGGGAAACCACATTGAGGTGAGTTGGAAGAAGCCCAAACCCAACAAAACAGAAATAGGAAACTGGAGTAACCCCGTGAAAAGCAAAGATTTACCCGATTCTTTGAGCTTTTTAAAATCAATCTCTAAACCAATGAGAAACAGCAATAAAATGAGACCGTAGTGGGAGATGGTCTCCACCTGACTTTCTTCGGAAATGAATCCAAAACCCATGACCGGACCAATAATAACTCCGGTGATGAGGTATGCTAAGAGCAGCGGTTGTTTCAAACGGTGGGCGAGATAACCTAAAACGGCTGCAGCGAAAATGGCAATTCCAACGTGTTCGATGAGGTTATTTCCTTCTGCCTGTCCGCTCGCTAAAACTGGAGTTGTAATAAATAGAATTCCACTAAAAACAAGGAAAAAACGGGATAACAGGGTTGGCATGAAATTCTTTTCGGTAAAAATAATAGAAAAGAGTTCAAACAGGGTAATGCAACCTAAAAACGGAATGATTTAATGATGAGGAAAAAAATCGGCAAAGGTTAGTGTAAAATGACCGATGTTGTGAGTTTTACTGTAGTGAACCATGGCTTTGGCGAGGTCTTTTGCTTCCACCGCTCGGTATTTCGAAGGAGTGAGCCATCGGAAGATAGGAAAAATCCATTGGGCCATTCGTTCCCCCAAGCGAAATTCTCTCCGATTGCCCAATAATAAACTCGGTTGAAAAATGAAAATCGACGGGATTCCCGATTTTTTGATTTGAGTTTCTACGTCCCCTTTTAGTTTGAGGTAAAAGTTTTTCGACTGGGCATCGGCCCCAATTGCCGAGACCAATAAAAAGGATTTGGCGCCCCATTTTGCACCGAATTCCGCCGCCTTGGTGGGAATCCATTCGTCCACTTTTCGGTAAGCGGCGGCATCTCCCTTTACCTTTCTTTGTGTAGTTCCAACCGAAGAAAAAATGACATCAGCGCCTTGCATGGCATGTTCAAACTCCGATGGATTTTGAAAATCGACCAACCGCTCCTCCAACTTGGGGTGGGTAAACGGGAGCGGTTGACGTACCAGAACAATCACTTTGTCGAAGTCTCGATCCAGTAAAAGCTGGTTAAGGATTTCGTTGCCGACCAATCCGGTACAACCCAATAAAAGTGCGTTAGCCATGATCTTTTTTTGATGGGGGAAAAATGAAGAACGCAAAAAAGACGACTAACAATAGCCAAAGGAAGGCAAACAACGAAAATTTCCATCCGTGGATCCAGCGCGACGAGCCCCAGGCAATGATGAAACTCGAACCAACGTAAACCCATAAGCTGTTTTGTCCCAAACGTTTCAGCCAGGAAAATTGGGGGATGAGTCTTGGGAAAGCGGTAATCGTTCCAACAACTCCAGTGGCGAAGGCCAAGGAAAAAACCGAAATGGGGTAGTACCATTCCGAATATCCCAAACGGGTGTTGGGCGGAAACGCCCATAAATACAAACTTCCCAAAAGTCCGATGGTGCCCCAAGCTGCAACGCGGGGAAATTCGTTTCGAAATCTACCTAATAGAAAAATCAAAAGCCAAGGCAGCGGAGGAAACCAACCTTGATGAAAGAGGTGGGGGAATCCAAACGAAATCGCACCGGCCAATGCCACTAGAATGGCAATGGGATTCCCCCAGGGTTGGTTGAATGGGATGGAAATCCAAAGTCCGATGCCTAGAACATACAACACATCCCATTCTTGGAAAGCGCCGATATTCCATCCAAAAAGATCGATGATAACGGCCCAAAAGAGGAGAATGGCTCCGCGGAAGAACAGTTTTTGGGCCGATTGTCGAACCGAATAAAATCCGGCTAACCCGATGAAGATGGGCGCCGGCAGGGAAAAGAGGAATCGGAGCAACGGCGGGTGAGGGGCGAGGAGGGAACTGCCCGCCAAATTGGCGCCCAGCATCAAGACAACCGCGAATCCGCGCCAAAGATCACCGTGAGTTTCTCGCTTTGCCATGTTCAAAGATAACTTGAAAATAATCGGTCAAAGGGAAACGAAAAAGGTGGGATTTAGAAATTTGGAGAATTGTGAATGAATTGCAATGGAATTTTTTGAATTAAACCTTCGCTTTTTTAACGGCTCGTTTTGAAATTTTTAAAAGCGTTTTGTTTTTTGACTCACTTCGTTTTTTAAAATATTCACGAAGGGCATTTTCCTCTTCTTGGGTTAACTTTTCTTGTTCTCCAATGAAGTCTACTGCGAGTTCTTCTATTTTATTTTTCATATTGAATTGGGGAAATATTTGCCAATTAGATGTAATGCTTGAGGTGTTTCTATGATCATAATTCTATTCTTTAAATGAAACGCTCCAAGTGTATTTTCATAATGGGAAACTAATTGAGATTTAGAAAGGAATGAAATGACACCATTGAAACCTCTTTGAAAAGATAACTTACACGCAAAAGCAATTAGATTTCCCGGAACTCCGTGATAAATTTTTTTATTTCCTTTATTGAAAGAAGCGCTTTCTAGAAGGTGAACATAAACGTGATCAGGCTTGATTTCAAGACTGATCAAACCTTGAATAATAGCAGAATTTCCAACAATGGTTAATTTGTAAACTTCTTTCAAAGGATCCTTCATTTCAATTTTCCAATCAAATAGCCATTCTTTACTTTTTGATATTGTTTTGAAATCTTTCAAACTTAAAATTGAAACCTCTGTTTGGAATTTATCCCCAGAAAAGGCATTCTCAATTGAATTTGTGAGTTTGTCTACAATGAAATCCAGCCCAAAATTGTTATTGATTTTCACATTTCTAAGTTAACGAATTGTTTTGAATCTTCGTCAATAACTTTTGATAAATTTTTCCTCCGACCTACCTTTGTCCTCATGTTCAAGTGGATCTTTCGAATCGGGTTGCTTTTCCTGGTGTTCACCGTTTTCGGCGTGTTGATGTTGCGATGGATTCCCGTAACGTACACGCCGCTGATGTTCATCCGAAGCATCCAATCCCAAACCAACGATAACCTTCCATCGGGAATTCACCACGATTGGGTTGCTTTGTCGGAAGCTGGCCCCTTCCCTACATGTGTACAAGCCACCGAAGATCAGAATTTTTACGATCACCACGGATTTGATTTCAAAGCAATTCAAACCGCTTACGAATACAATAAAAACCACGAGAAAACCATCGGGGCCAGTACGATTTCTCAGCAAACCGCCAAAAATGTGTTTCTGTGGCCCAGTCGCAATTGGGTGCGCAAAGGGTTGGAAGTGTATTTCACCGCCCTCATCGAATTGCTTTGGGGAAAAGACCGAATCTTGGAAGTGTATTCCAATGTAGTGGAATTGGGGCCAGGCATTTATGGCGTTGAAGCCGCATCGCAACATTATTTCAACGTTTCTGCATCTTCCTTAAAAAATAATCAAGCCCTCAATTTGGCCACTCTTTTGCCTTCTCCCTTGAAATACAGTCCCATCGATTTAAATCCGGCTCAAAAAAGGAAGAAAAGTCGTGCAAAAAAGCACCTCAAGAAGAGCGGGGCTTTGAAGTTTTAACCGTATTTTTACCTTTCCATGGAACCCTACGTAGTCTCCTTCCGAAAATATCGACCCAACACCTTTGAATCGGTGGTGGGACAGGAACACGTAACCAATACGCTGAAAAACGCCATCCTCAACAACCAACTTTCTCAAGCCTACCTGTTTACCGGTCCTCGTGGCGTTGGAAAAACAACGTGTGCCCGAATTTTGGCCAAGGTGATGAACATGGAAAATCCGGTAGACGCCGTGAAGGACGGTTCTTATGCTACGGTTGACATGGATATTTCCATGAACATTTTTGAGTTGGATGCGGCATCC
>JAIYBD010000073.1 GCA_027488715.1 Bacteroidota bacterium
ACCGATAATCGCGAAAATGCAGAGTATAACAAGAAATTGTCTTACAATCGTGCAACAAAAGTAACGGATTACATCATTTCAAAATACGGAATCAATGCTGATCGTTTCATCGTAAAATACGATGGTGAATCAGCTCCAATGGTACCAGGACTTCCAGATTCTTGGTCTCCTAAATATGATTTCCGTCAGTATTTGAATCGTCGCGTTGAGTTCCGCATCGCTAAGCCAGGTGAAACTGGATCAGCTAAACCTGCGGCACCAAACAAGATGAATGCTGGTAAAGATTATTAATCAGAATAAAGAATTGAACATAACAAAAAAGGGAAGCAAGATTGCTTCCCTTTTTTGTTTACATCAATCGTTTTATGGTGGCGAGTTGGTGGGAGTATTGTTGGATTTCACGGTTGAAAATTCCTTGTTGGTCTAACAAATCAATTTTTACCCAGCCGGAGGCATGAACAATTTCTTGATTTCCTAAACATATCCCAACATGAATAATTTTGCCTTCCTTGTTGGAGAAAAATGCTAAATCACCTGGAATAGCGTCGTTGACGAAATGAATTGTTTTTCCCATTTCCACTTGCTGGTATGCATCCCTAGGAAGTGGAATCCCCATAACACGAAATGCGGTTTGAACAAATCCACTGCAATCCGTTCCAAAAGTTGATTTTCCTCCCCATAAATAGGGTGTTCCCAAAAACTGATTGATGGACCAATCCAAGCCTAAAATTGCATCACTTCCTTGACTTGATTGTGCTCCAAAAGGTAAAGTCATGGGACCTTCTGAAAGTTCTACGGTTTGATGAGATAAGATATGATAATATGGTTGCTCTTGATCCGTTGTTTGGATAAGTAATTTTTTTTCCATGAATCCTTCGTATCCATCATATTGAAGCCTAACCCTTACCCAATTCCCTAAATCTTCTAAAACATTAATTTCTTCCCCGTATAGAGCTTGATTAATCATCTCTGATTTGTCGCTTTGATCCTTTCTCATAGGTGCACAAGCTACTCGACATCTCCAAGTTTCAATTTCTTTCATTTTGCTGTATCTTTGAAGGGTATGAATGAAATCTTAAAGGTACAGGATTTATCGGTTTCTCACGACGGAATGAACATCTTAAATGGGGTTAGTTTTTCCTTGAATAAAGGCGAATTCTCTTATTTGATCGGAAAAACGGGCAGTGGAAAATCTACCATGATGCGTAGTTTTTATGCTGATCATGATATCGATTCAGGTTCGGTTGAAATTTGTGGATTTCATTTACCAGGTTTACTTCAACGTGATATTCCACAACTGCGTAGAAAAGTTGGAATCGTCTTTCAAGATTTTCAATTGTTGTTCGATCGAAATGTGTTTTCCAATTTGTCATTTGTATTGGAAGCGACCGGATGGAAAGATCAAACGCTTATGAAATCCCGAATGCTAGAAGTGTTAGAGTTGGTGAATTTGCCTCACATTTTAGATAAATCTCCGCATCAACTTTCCGGTGGTGAACAACAACGGTTGGCCATTGCTCGTGCCCTTCTCAATCATCCTGAAATCATTCTGGCAGATGAGCCCACTGGAAACCTTGATCCAGATACCTCTTTAGAAATCATTCAATTGTTTATGGACATTGCTTCAAAAGGAACTTCGGTTTTATTAGCAACCCATGATTATTACATCATCGAAAAACATCCTGCTCGATTATTCAAAGTGGAGGAAGGACAATTATTTGATCTCGGTCAAATTCTTTTTGAGTGAAAGCCTTCCTTAACGGTACAATAAACCAAATAGTGAATTAGTTTTCTTCGAATCCCACCGGGCATGTTGTTGTAAATTTTTAAAGCCAAGAAAGAAAATAAAGTTGGAATACCACTTTTTAATCGATAAGGGTCGAATAATGGGTGTTTTTTTTGAATAATTCTCAATCCGGTCTCCCCGAAGATTTTCAATTCGTCCAAAGCGTTTTCTACCGATTTATTTTCCCAAGAAATTGCGGACAAATCGGCCGATTTGAAAAATGGAGCATGGTGGTTTTTTGCTCTGATAGCAAACTCTAAATCTTCACCCCCATAGGAGGTGAATTGTTCGTCAAAGCCCTTTAAATGCTGAAATAGGGGTCTCGGTATCGCACAAATGCCCGTTGCAAAAGACTCGAATGAAATGGGGCCAACGTTCGATTTACTTACTCCTCTGCTTGAACAGTAATCTAGCCAAGGATTGTTTTTCTTGTTGTGATAATGAACTTTCCCGACATAAATAAAGGTGTTGGATGGATTTTTAAAAAATGAATTCAGGTTCCCCGTAAACTCCATATCCGAATCCATGAAAATGATCCAGTCCCAATCCAATTCAATCGCCAAATTTCTCGTTGCTGCCCTTCCTCGATTTTCAAAATTGGGATGATGGAGAAATGAATAATGGTTTTGTTGAAGCCATTCAAGCGTGCCATCGGTCGATCCATCCACTCCAACCACAAAAGGCACGGAATGCGGCAAAATAGACTCAATTGCTTTTTTTAATTCCGTTAAATTGTTAAACGTAGGAAGAAAAAATCCTACGGTCATGGTAGCCTTTGTTGAATATCCATCCATTGATTTTCCCATGTCCAAATTTTACGTGCAAATGTACATGCATCAACTCGATTTTGGTACTCCAAGGGTTCTTTTTCGATTCGATCTAAAATGGAAACAATGGAATCATCCTCCAACCAACCCACGTTGTAGGTTTGCAGCATGGCTCGATAGGTTGTTGTTGGTGCTGTGATTACAGGAATTCCCAAGGAAACGTAATCAAAAAACTTATTGGCTAAACTGAACTCGTAACTTTTGCTATTTTTCCAATCCAAGCCGTTGTATCCAACTTTGGCTTGTTTCGTTGCCTTGGCTAATTCCGATTTCGATAGCATTCCGAGCCACTTGATTCGATGTTGGTAGTGCAATGTTTTGCTCCATGATTTTATCGATTCTTCCTCATCTCCTTTTCCGGCGATCCAAACTTCCCATTCTGGTGCATGTTCAATCGCTGCGATGAGTTCTCGAACTCTTCTGCCTTGATTAATGGCACCTTGATACATGATGATGCATTCTTTCTCTTTTGGTAGCTCGAATGAAGTTAAGTTGGGCATGTTAATCAGCACCTGAAATTCTTTTCCTGTTTTTTCGGATAATTGCTCGGCGATGGGGTTGGAAACCGTGAGGCAAACATTACTTTTTCGAGCGCCTCGGTTTTCCAAAGAATTCCAAATCCATTTTTTAAAACCCTTACCTTCTAATTCTGGAACTTCGGTAAACCATTCATGGCTGTCGTACACCAGGAAAAATGATTTCCAACGTTTCATGAATCCTGCTGCCCACAACGTATCTGGATCGCAAGCCCAAACCAAGGTGGGCGGATTTTTTCTCAAGTGAAGAAGAATTTTTAAACCAAGGAACAAGTAAAAGAGAGGCCCACTTTTGATAAGCATTTTCCATCTCAAATCTTCCGTTTCGAATGCTTTCTCGTTGCGATCAACACCACAAATCTTTACCGAATAACCCATTTGGGAGAGAGAATTCTTTACTTTTTGTGCCCGTTGGTCAAAAATAGGGTCGGAAGAAACGAAA
>JAIYBD010000054.1 GCA_027488715.1 Bacteroidota bacterium
GCTTGGACTTCCTTTGTTCACGGCCTTGCACGTGTGGTTGGAGAATTTGAGCATTTCTACCCTTAAGAAACAATTAATTATTGGGGGAGGAGTTGGGTTAATGGGATTGTTGATGTTTGAAATTCCATATATCAAAATGTTACCCCAAAGTTTCGCTTTGCACTTTTTGGGGTTTGCCATTTTGTTCCACTTGTTAGCTGCTTTTTTACCTTTTTTTAAATCGAATTCGATCCAAGCCTTTTGGCAATTCAACAAAACGATGTTTCTCCGTTTTTTACTTGGCGCTTTGTATTCAGCGGTCTTGTACGGAGGTTTGGCGTTAGCGTTATTGGGAATTCAATTCTTATTCGAAATGGAGATTCATGAGAAAATTTGGTTTGATTTATTGTTGATCATTGGCTTACCATTTAATACGATTTTCTTTTTGGGTGGTTTGCCAAACGATGTTTTGTCTTTGGAAAACGATCGTTCCTTTCCCAACGGCTTGAAGAAGTTTGTTCAGTACGTTTTGATGCCGTTGGTGGTTATTTACCTTTGCATATTATACGTGTATTCGGCGAAAATTTCTTTTCTTACCGAACTTCCTCAAGGTTGGGTAACCTACCTGATTTTGGCTTTTGCAACGGCAGGGATGCTGGCGCTCTTGTTGGTAAGTCCCCTTCAGCAAGATGAAAAAGCGCCCTGGGTGAAATGGTACACCAAAGGATATTATTGGGCGCTTTGGCCGCTCATCATTTTGCTGTTTGTGGCCATTTCAACGCGTTTTTTAGAATACGGATGGACTGAAAATCGGGTAATCATTTTCGGATTGGCCCTTTGGCTCGCAGGAATTACCGCCTACTTTACTTTTTTAAAACGAACCAACATCATCAGCATTCCTTTGTCTTTGTTTGTCTTGGTGGCTGTTTTACTTCTCGGTCCGTTAAGTGCCGAAAATGTTGCAAAGCGAAGTCAGCGAAATCGGTTGAATACCATTCTCACCGATCAAAAATGGATGGATGAAAATGGAAAAATCTTGGAAGATAAAATCCGAACATCGACCAATGATTCCATCAAATACGAGTTAAGTCAAACCATCGAGTTTTTAGCTGGACATTTTGGAAATCGGGGTTTGGAAGGTTTTTTGCCTGTAGATAGGACTTTGGTTCCAGAGAATGACGAGAACGAAATCTATAATTTTATGCGCAATTTGGAGGAGGAATGGAATTTGCCTTCTTCTTATACCCAAGTTGCCAATGACCTTCAATCTTCAAAATGGGTTCATATCAACTATCAAAGAATAGAGCCGGATATCATCCCTTTGTATGGTGCGCAATTTGCTCACCGTTTGAATTTCAACAGCAAGTATAAAATTGAAAATCACCAATTGATTTGCGATTTCGATGGAGAAATTACCCGCATTGATTTGAAAAAATATTTTGATCGTTTTCCAAAAAATCTAAAAGGGGATGATTATCAAATGGAAGACATGGATGATCGAATTGCTCAGATTCCTCTTCAAATTCGTGGTAAAAAAGTGGTTTTATTCCTGAATCAGTTTTCCATCAATTACCTGCGGAAAACGGGTGAAATTGATGAAGTGAGCGTTGAGGATGGATTTGTTTTTGAATTTTGATATGAATGTTTTTCAAGAAAACCGAAAGTATTGGGATCAACGTGTAGCGGTTCATGTTGAATCTGAATTTTACGATGTAGCATCGTGGAAATCCGGCAAATCGTCCCTGAATCCTCCGGAGTTAGAGTTGTTGCCCGCCAACTTAAAAGATGTGCGCATCCTTCATTTGATGTGCCATTTCGGACAGGATTCCATTTCCCTTTCTCGAATGGGGGCAAGGGTTACAGGTGTCGATTTTTCCTCCAAAGCCATCATTCAAGCCAAAAGTTTTGCAGAAGAATTGGGTCAGACCACCAAGTTTGTTCAGTCCAATCTTTACGAGTTGGAAGAACATTCGCTGGGAGAATATGATATCGTTTACATGAGTTACGGAACGTTATTGTGGCTGGACGATTTACCGAAGTGGGCTCAAATTGTTACCAAGCATCTTAAACCCTATGGGAAATTGGTCTTGGTGGATTTTCATCCTGTTTGCATGTCGGTTGGCGACGACGGTTCGTTGTTTCACTATCCGTATTTCAATCGCCAACCCATCGTTGAAACAACAACGGGGAGTTATGCCGCTCCTGCAGCTGATGTGGGAGGAACCAACATCACCTTCAATTATTCGTTCCAAAATATTTTGGATTCCATCCTCAAGGCAGGCTTGCGATTGGAGAAATTTAAGGAGTGGGATTATTCTCCTTATCCGTGTTTTTCCTGGTTGGAAGGTGAAAATGGAATATTCCGTCATCGTTCCAGGGTAGACATTCCCTACGTGTACGGGCTTATTGCCGAAAAATAATTCGTTGGAATTCAAGGTATTTTTCATTTACTTTGAAGAATGCTTTTTAAAAAATTGATATTTATTAGCTTGATGGCCAGTATTTCTCTGGCATCATGCAACAAAGCCACCTACAGCAAAAAGACCATTAATGGGGTTTGGTTCGTTGATAGTATCTCTTACAATGGTTCACTGAATGTCCCCTTTGGTTTAGGTGGTAAATTTACAGGTGAAGCCAAAGAGCGAGGTTACATCGCATTTATTCGAGAAACCGGAGAGGTATTTTATGATATTACTTTTGAAACCGATTCGCTTAAAGTGGGTACTTTTGCCATAAATCCATTAGAGGTTCGGCTTAAAGAATCGGGAACCTTTACCGAAACCGATTCGCTCATCCACGTGATTCCC
>JAIYBD010000081.1 GCA_027488715.1 Bacteroidota bacterium
CAATCCCGATTACCGTCCAGCATTGAATTCTCCCATGTCGGCCATCGCCATGGATTTCAATCCCATTCAAATTTATCCGAACCCAAGCAACGGAAACGTTCAGATTCAATTTGAGTCCAACCAAGGCAACGCTGCCACAATTCAAGTGATTGACATGATGGGTAAAGTTCAAGTATTGGAAAAAATTGCCATCAGCGGCAACAGCACCGAATCTTTCGATTGGAATCACCTTCCTTCTGGAATGTATTTGGTGCAAATCTCAACGGGTCGTTCCATTCGAATGGCGAAGTTGCAAATTACCGAATAACCCCCTGAACAAGGGTTAGATACAACGAGTGGGCTGCTCCGGGATGGGGCGGCCCTAATTTTTTCTATTCGTTAAACCGGTAACCTACTCCGCGAACGGAGTGAAAAAATTGGGGTTCCTTGGGGTTTTCTTCGAAATACTTACGGAAACTTAAAATGAAATTATCGATGGTTCGGGTGCTTGGGAAAACGTCGTATCCCCAAACCTTTTCAAGAATCTCTTCCCGAGAAACCACCTGGTTCTTTTTATCTACCAGAAGTTGCAACAACCTGGATTCCCTTTTGGTGAGTTGAATCGGTCCGTTCGATGTATTCGCTTCCATGGTTTGAAAATTAACGAAGTTCGAACCAAATTGAAATTGATGCACTTCCATCTTTTTTTCGTTTCCTTGCAGGGAAGTTCGAATGAGAATTCCCACCCGAAGCAACAACTCTTCCAAATTAAATGGCTTGGCCAGATAGTCATTACCACCTGCTTTCAAACCTTTCACCCGATCCTCGGCGGTTCCTTTAGCAGATAGAAATAAAATAGGGATTTCGCGGTTTTCGAGTCGAATCCTTTCACTCAAATCCAATCCGCTCATGCCGGGCATCATCACATCGAGAATGATGATGTTGAACCTTTCCTCTTGGAAATATTGAAATGCCTCGGAAGCGTTGGATGCTGCACGAACCACATACCCTTCCAATTCTAGGTTGAGTTTAATGGTATCGCGAAGCGTAGCTTCATCTTCTACTAATAAAATTCGGGTGCGCATCGATCAGACTTTAGGGAGTCGTATTTCAAAGATGCTTCCTTTTGGTGAATTGTTGCGTACTTCTACAGATCCTCCTAAAAATTTTACCAAACGGTGAACAAGGTACAAACCCAAACCGGTGCCCTGCGTGGTTCTAGTTTCCTCAGAACCAATTCGATAAAACATTTGGAACAATTTGCTTTTTTCTTCCTCAGAAATTCCAATTCCACGATCGATAATCCTCAACAAACAGTGATCTCCGGTCATTTCTAAAGAAACTCCCAAGAATTTTTCGTCGGCCGAATATTTCATGGCATTATTGATGAGGTTTGAAAGAATGGAGCGAATAGCCATTTCATTTCCGTTGATGTGGATACCCGATTGTATTTTTTTATCGAGTTCAAATTCCCCATCTTCAAATCGTTCAGCAAAATCTTCCAACGTTTCGGCAACAATGGTGCTTAGATTGATTTTTTCTTTTTCCAAGTGAAAAGAAGCGTCCAAACGAGCAGCCTCCAACACCTGATCAATCAATTGAGATAAGCGAGTCACTTCATGATTGGATTTATTGAGCAATTCGTGTTGAAGTTCAGGAGGTAATTCCCGCTTGAGCATCGTTTGATTGAGTAGCTTGATGCCAGCGAGAGGCGTTTTGAACTCATGAGTTACACTGAGAAGAAAATTATTCTGTCTGCGTTTTAGGGCAATGCTTTGAACAAAACTGTTGGCCAGATGAAAAATTCCCCACAAAAGAAATCCGAGAAAAACGACGCCTTCGGTGATGAACATAATGGTTCTTCGGATGCGCCGCTCCTCAATTTCGATAAGTTTCTCCTTCCACCACAGCGGCGAAGGATTTTTACCTTGCATGTTTTCATACTTCCATTGCAACTGAAGTTGCTCTTTCTGGATTTCAAACATCATTTCGTTCGAACGCAAATGTTCGAAAGTCCACCACAATAACGACGAAATGAGGTAAATAACGAGGAACCAGAATACGGTCTTGACCGAAATCCGTTCCATCAAAAAGTGATTTGGGATTGCTTCAACGGTTCAATCCATTTTCGATCCGCTTCCGGAATATCCTCTAATGGAATATTCAACTGATTGAAAATTTCCAAAAGCGCATTGAATTTTCCCTCCGCTGGTAAAAATTTGTTCACCACAACGACTTTAGATTGATGGATGATGCAGTAACCCGATTGAAAAGTACCTTTCTCGTACCGAACCTTCAATCCGCAATGTTGCAATAAATCCTCCGCCTTTTTGAGTAATTGTGGTGAAACCTTCATTAATTGATGTTTTTAAAGCGAGATTTTTTGGATTCGCCCATTCGCTCTTTGGCCGATTCTTCGTAATCAGAATAGTTTCCTTCGAAGAATACCACTTGTCCATCGCCTTCGTAGGCGAGAATGTGTGTTGCGATACGGTCGATGAACC
Source organism: Bacteroidota bacterium (assembly GCA_027488715.1). Classification (GTDB taxonomy): domain Bacteria; phylum Bacteroidota; class Bacteroidia; order UBA7662; family CANHCV01; genus CANHCV01. Next base: position 2,484 of record JAIYBD010000081.1, read on the forward strand.
AACGGTCGTGGGAGATAACGACCACGCAACCGGCGAAGTTTTCAATGCCTTCTTCCAAGGCACGAAGTGTATTTACGTCGATATCGTTCGTGGGCTCATCCAGCAACAATACGTTTCCACCTTCTTTCAAGGTGATGGCCAAATGCAAACGATTACGTTCTCCACCGGAGAGGACACCTACTTTTTTGCTTTGGTCATTTCCGGAAAAATTAAATCGGCCGAGATAGGCTCGAGAGTTCATCACAAAATTTCCTACAGTAACGTTATCGAGCCCTTGGCTTACCACATCGTAAACCGATTTTTCCATATCGAGGTCTTTGTGGGATTGATCGACATAAGAGATAGAAACGGTTTCGCCCCGGGTAATTTCACCAGAATCGGGATTTTCCAAGCCCATGATCATTTTGAAGAGGGTTGTTTTACCCATTCCATTGGGGCCCACCACCCCAACAATGGCGCCTTTAGGGATATTGAAATTTAGGTTTTCAAACAAAGTGCGATCTCCGTATTTCTTTGAAACACCATCAAATTGCAATACCATATCGCCCAAACGTGGCCCAGGCGGGATGTACAATTCCAATTTTTGTTCTTTTTCTCTGGATTCTTCGGAAGCCATTTTTTCGTAGGCCGACAAACGGGCTTTGGACTTGGCTTGACGAGCTTTGGGAGCCATACGCACCCATTCCAACTCTCGTTCGAGTGCTTTTTGACGCTTGGATTCTTGTTTTTCTTCTTGAGCCAAACGCTTCATTTTTTGCTCCAACCATGAAGTGTAATTGCCTTGGTAGGGAATTCCTTCACCGCGGTCCAATTCCAAAATCCAGCCCGCAACATTGTCTAAGAAGTAACGATCGTGGGTAACAGCAATAACGGTTCCTGGGAAATTGGCCAAGAACTGCTCCAACCAATGAACACTTTCAGCATCCAAATGGTTGGTCGGTTCATCCAATAACAAAATATCGGGATTGCTTAGAAGAAGGCGACAAAGCGCTACACGACGGCGCTCTCCTCCTGATAGTATAGCGATGGGCGTTTCAGGTGCAGGACAACGTAAAGCGTCCATGGCTTTTTCTAAACGGTTATCCAATTCCCAAAGATTATTTCCATCGATGATGTCTTGTAATTCTCCTTGGCGGCGTAGGAGTTGATCCATTTTATCGCCGTCTTCATAGTATTCAGGAAGTCCGAATTTTTCATTGATTTCGTCGTACTCCGTTAAAGTATCCACGAAATGTTGTACACCTTCTTTAACAATCTCCATCACCGTTTTGGAATCGTCCAATTTAGGCTCCTGATGGAGGTATCCAATTTTATAGTTTTGATTGAAAACCACGTCGCCGGAATAGTTTTTGTCTTCTCCGGCGATGATTTTTAGAAGTGTCGATTTTCCGGCACCATTGAGTCCGAGAACTCCAATTTTGGCTCCGTAATAGAAGGATAAATAAATGTCTTTTAAAATGGTTTTTCCCGTATTCAACGTTTTGGAAACACCGGTCATGGAGAAAATAATCTGGCGGTCTGTCATGCTGCAAAGTTACGTCACTTTTCGAAATAATACAGCTGTTAAACACTCCAAAATTCAAGATATGTTCACGTAAAAAAAGCTAAATCAATAAAAAGTTAAACATTAACCAAAAATTTATTTGTTACTTTGTGTCGACGAAAATCATACCCTTATGTCAAGATTTATTATTGGTTTCATTTTGTTGGTTTTGTGGGGCGGAATTGCCACAGCCCAAACGACTGTATTTCAGGAGAACTTCTCTTCTCCAGCTACGAGTGCAACGTACTCAACCAACAATCCCGTTGCAGTGGGAAGTATTTGGAAAATAAATCGTTCGGGAGTTGATTTTGGTGCTCGAATTAATGGTGGATTTTTGGATGTTACAAACGATGCCTCTGCTTCGGGGAACGCGAGTGGATGGGCGTTTCCGTTTGTCAATTCCAACACCGATTTTTCGGGAAGCACCTACAAAAGTACCTTTGCGCAAAATACGGGTCCGGTGGAATGGGTTTTTAATTTTCGTCAATTAAGATCCGATCCATCTGGTTTTGCGAGTGGTTCGTACGGAGTTGCGGTAATTCTAGGATGCGATACCACCAACCCTACCCTATCAACGGCCAAAGGTTACGCCGTTATTTTGGGTCAATCAGGCTCATTTGATAGTGTAAAACTGGTTCGATTTTCAGGCGGATTAGTCAACTTTACGCCCATTTTAGTAGCGAATGGCGATTTCGGAGCCGAATACCTCTCTACCAAAGTTACTTTCAATCCCACCACGCAGCAATGGGAATTGTTTTTGAGGAACGATGGTGCCACAGGATTTCGAAATCCCGATTCAGTTGCCTTGGTAAGTCAAGGAACTGCTATCAATTCCACCCATACCTCTGTTGCTCTACCCTACTTTGGTGGTTATTGGCAAGGATCAACAGGAGCAAGTCAAAATGCCCTCTTCGACAATGTTACGATTCGGGTAACTTCATCTTGTACAGCCCCAACCGTTGCTGCCACGAATCCGGTTTCCACTTCCATCACAACAAGTTCAGCCAATTTTTCGTGGACTCGAGGAAACGGCAGCCAAAATTTGGCCATCATCAATCCCACAAGTCAATCGGCCCTTGCTCCTTCCAACGGAAACGCGTACACCGGAAATTCGGTTTATGGTTCAGGAGACTTATTGGGAAGCGGGAACTATGTAGTAAGCAGTGGCACTTCAAATTCGGTTTCGGTAACGGGACTTTCGCCCCAAACCACTTACCAATTGCGAGTTTTCGAGAACAATGGAAGTTGTTATCAGCTGAATAGTCCGGCAACCCTAAATTTTTCCACCCTCGCCTTGGAGCCTTCAGGTTACCCAAGCAGTTTTTCGGCCTCGGCAAGTTCTTTTAGTTCGGTACTTTTAAGTTTTTCATCCCTCAACTCTTTAACCAACGCCAATGGATACTTGATCCTTCGGAAAGCGGGAAGTTTGCCCACCTCGGTACCCACCGATGGAATTGCCTACACGGTTGGGCAAACCTTGGGAGACGGAGTAGTTGCTGCACTCATCACCAACACTTCAACAACCTCCATCACCATTTCGGGATTAGCTGATCAAACCAATCATTATTTCGTTTTGATTCCTTTTAATGGAAATGGTTCAGCGGCAACCCATAATTATCGGGTTTCGGGAACTACTCCATCGGCCAATGCCCTCACTCCTCAAATGCCCAGTTCGAGCTCCGATTTCATTGCGACCGGAACATTCACTTATTCCTCCGATATTGATCCTTTGCTTTATCAAGCAACTTCATTTTCCAATACCTCAGGAAGCATTTCGGTTTTCAGAGTAACCTTAAGGGACGGTGGAATTTCGGGCGATGCAGATGCCAATCCCACCACCGTTCAACAACTGGTCTTCCGAGGAAGTAATTTTAACCAATTGAGAGGCGCCGTTTTATCGAACGGCAACGCCATCATTTCCGGTGCAGGGGTGGTGGATTCAACGGGGAATTCTATCACTTTCAGTGGGTTATCCATTTCTGCCGCCGACAATAACTCGTTTGACATCACCTTGCGGGTTTCATTTCTCAACAAAGTAACCGACAACTCTCAATTGAGCATTAGCTTATCGGCCAACGACGTGGTGGTAAGTTCGGCGGGCTCGCAGTTGGCCGCATTCACTCAAGTTTCAAGCAGCACCTTAAATAATCGAAATCGTTTGGAAGTAACGGCCACCCAGTTAGCGTGGACCCAACAGCCCCTCGGTGCAGGCATCAATACTCCCATGGTACCGAACCCGAGGGTTTCTGCCGTGGATGTGGAAGGAAATGTGGATGCCGATTACTCCGGTAGTATTTCGATTTCCTCGTCTGGAAGCATGGATTCCACTTCAAAATCGAGGAATATTGTATCTGGAACCGCCATTTTCGAAAATATTCGTTTCGTTCTCAGCCAATCCAATGTCACGCTATCGGCTCAATCAACAGGTTTTTCAACCATTTTGTCCAACCTATTTTCCATTTCTACCTTTCCCATCAATGCTTACCGAACATCCAATTCTGGCAACAGTAGTTTTCCTTCTGGAAGTGGGTGGGAACAATTCGATGGAAGTAGCTGGATAAGTTCAACAGCACCAACAGCTAGCACCAGTCAAACCATTTATGTTCGAAATACTTTAAGTACATCCGCTTCCTTTGGAAGTTCGGTAAAATTTAAAGTGGAAAACGGTGGAACGCTCAATATCAATCACGTGAGTACTTCAGCTGAAATTTTTGTTCAAACTGGAGGGAAGCTTAATGTGAATGCCTCCGCTTCAGCTGGGAAAATCTACGTTGATTCGGGAGCAACCCTGGAAGTCCTTTCCGCTTCATTTGGTCCCACCACTTCATCCGATACCTTACGAATCGACTCTGGTGGAAAAATGATTGTAAACGACGCCAATGCTTTAAACACATCGAACATTTGGAGGGGAGTAGAACAATTTCAAACCGGTTCTGAGGTCATTATTTCCAATTGGAATTTTGGGGGAAGCGGTACGACAAAGCGATTGATTGAAAATCCTTCCCAAATTTCACTCAACTCAGACGGTGCTTACTTTGGTCATTTAACCTTCAATGGTTTACCAAGCTCCTTGTTTTCGGTTTTTGCTGGTGGTTCAGGACTGCTAAAATTGACATCCGGAAATCTAACATCCAATACCCAAACAGGTGGAAACAATTTCTGTCTAGCCAATTCGAATTTAACGGTGGAAATCGGTGGAAATGTGATCACCAATTCGGGGCAATTTAGTGCCTTTGCTTCAACAGCTGGAGGATTCCCCAAATTAGTCATCGATGGGAATTTGATCATTCAAGGAGGCATTTTCAATCTGAACCAGGGGATTGCTTCGGCGTGTTTACCCATTCTTGAGATTCAAGGGAATATCATGGGAACTTCAGGGACCCTGACCTCTTCCGATGGCGGTTCAAAAATAACCTTCGTTGGAAATTCGTCTCACGAAATCAACATGGCCATTCCCGTAGGAAACAATTATCGAATCGAAGTCCCCAATGGCCAAACCGTCAATCTGATTGGGAATCCCCTTCAATTCTCGGCGAGTACTGACACCTTGGACATCCAAGATGGCGGAGTTTTCAATTTCAACGGACAAAACCTAACGGGTTCGGGTACATTTTTATTGAAAACGGGCGGTAGTGCAAAAATCACTTCCATCGAAGGATTGAATACTTCGGGAAGTACTGGAAACGTTCAAGTGAGTAGTAGAAGCGTACAAGCTGGAGCGCAGCTCATCTACACCGGAAATTCATCTCCACAAATCACGGGGAATGCTGTGACAGGTGGTAACAAAAAAATCATTCTTGAAAAAGATTCCACATTTCATGCTGTAATCCTTCCTTCGTCTTTGGTACAGACCGATTCCTTTATCATCAAACAAGGAACATTTCTTGAAACTCAAAATGCTACCCTTTCCGGTTCTGGTACATTAACCATGTTGGGTGGAATTTATTCGTCTTCTTTTACCGACACCATCATTCGAATTCCCCAGTTAACCGGCAACTATTCTTTGAATGCTGGGACCGTATCCCTAACGGGAAATGGGACTCAAGTTTTGCGAGGAGGAAGGGATTATTTCAACGTGAGTGTTTCGGGAACGAATGTGTTTGGGGTTGACCGCAAGACCATCAGTAGCGCCATCGTGATCAATTCAAATTTATCCATTTCGGGCGGCGCTATTTTCGACATTGAAAACAAGGGAATCACCGGTACAGGCGGACTTTCCATGGTGAGCGGGCGTTTGAGAATTTCAAAATTAAGCGGAACGACTACGCCCGAATTGACCGCAACGGCCGTTGGAGCTAACTACGACCTAGCCGGTGGGACCTTCGAATGGTACGGAAGTAACTCAACCGGAACGGAACAAAAAATTAGAGGGAAAGACGGACAAAATAGAACCATTCAATATTTCAACATTGATTTGAACGCGAACGGACAAAATCCCGACGGTAACATTTGGGTAAACGGTTCGTTTGGGTTAAATGGAACTATGAATGTGGCTCCCCAAGTTCGATTTAAAATGGATGCTTTCGAAACCATCACGGGAAGCGGGTCTGTGAATTTTCAAAACGGATCAACCTTTCGTTTTGCCCATCCACTAGGGCTATCGACCAACGGACAAATTCAGGTAACGGGTTCCAAAAATTACGGAACAGCGGTGAATTTTGTTTACGAAACGAATGCCAACAATCATCAGCTGGGTTCGGAATTTCCCGATTCGGTAGCTTCGCTTTCAACCATTGTTCAAGGGAAAACCACCTTGTCATCGAAGAACTTGTACGTTCGGGATTCTTTGATGATTGGGGGCGTGATCGATCAAGGGAACCATACCATCACCTTGGCTCATCAAGGAACTTTTACATCGGTAGGAGGTCCTTATTTTGTTAACGGATGGTTTAAGAAAATTGGAAATACCGCCTTTACATTTCCGGTTGGTTCTTTGGTTACCGGTCCAAAATATTTGAGCATTTCTGCGCCCGACCATGCCCAAGATGCTTTACAAGTGAGTTATGAAAAAACCTCATTTCCGGCCGTGATTCCAATTTCCTCCATGCAAACTCCATTGTCGGCCGTGAACCCATGCGAGGGGTGGAATTTGGATGAAACCGATGATTTTGGAAATTCAACGGCCATTCAAATTACGTTGAGATGGGACAGCAGCAGCCGTTGTAATTTGGGGCCTGAGTTCATCCAAAATCCGGCTAACTTGCGAGTTGCACATTTCAATGGTGTCGTTTGGGAAGATAAAGGAAATACTCAATTTTCCTCAAATGGATCGGAAGGTTGGGTCATTTCCGATACCGTTTCACAATTCAGTCCTTTTCGTTTGGGAAGTATTGGCGGCAATGCATTGCCCGTTAAGTTGGTTCGATTCTCGGCCAAACAAATGGGAGATTTCCATGAAATCTCTTGGGCATCCGCCGAAGAAACCCATTTCGATCGATATGAAATTGAGCAATCTTCCAATGGAATTTCTTTTTCCAACGTAGCTACTCTTGCGGGCAAGGGGAATGGTTCAAACTATGTTACACTGATTCCTAACCCACATTGGACCCATACGTTTTATCGACTCAAAATGATTGATTGGGATGGTTCGTTTGCGTTTAGTTCCATTGTACAACTTTCTTCTAACGAATTGGGCATTGGACTTCAATGGCAAATGAATCAAGGGAGTTGGATGGCTCAATTAAGTTCAGCAAAACCAACCAAGGTGAAAATTGATGTGGCTAGCATGAGCGGACAAATTCTTCACCACGAACAGGTTCAACTCTTGGGGCAGCAACCCCATGTTTGGCAAACACCAGAGTTTCTTCCTCACGGCGTTTACTTGATCACCCTTGAAGTTGACGGACAGAAAATGGTAAAAAAGTTGGTGATTCAACGATAAACGAGGTTCAAAAATTTTGTTGAAGATTTTCGCAATTTTTTTTGATAAATTTGTACTCCAATAAGAAAATCAAACCATGAATTTTGTAGTCTCCAGCACGGCATTACTGAAACACCTTCAATCCGTTTCAGGCGTTATCAATACCAATGCAGTTCTTCCTATTTTGGAAAACTTTTTATTCGATGTAAAAGGGGGGAAATTAACCATTTCAACCACCGATTTAAACACATCGATGACCACGTCGTTGCCCGTTGAAAGCAAGGAAGACGGGGTGGTAGCTGTTCCTTCAAAAATTTTGTTGGAAACCTTGAAAACCACTCCTGAGCAGCCTATTCGTTTTCAGGTGAATGCAGAAAATTTTGCCATCGAACTTTCAACCGACAAAGGAAAATATAAATTATCCGGTGAAAACGGAGATGATTTCCCCAAAATCCCGGAAGTTTCTCAACCCATTGTTTTCACCATTCCAGCAGACCGCTTGTTGAAGGCCATCTCTACTTCACTATTTGCTGTAGGAAACGATGAACTTCGTTTGGCCATGACCGGATTGTTTGTAGAATTGAACGAAACGGGGTTGAACGTTGTAGGTACCGATGCGCACAAGTTGGTTCTTCATAAAATCAAAAACTTAGCCATTCCTGAGGCGGGTTCATTTATCGTTCCGAAGAAAGCGGTGAACTTGTTGAAATCTGCCTTACCCGCCAACAACACCGAGGTGAAGGTTGAGTACAATAAAACCAACGTTTTCTTCAGTTTCGACGAAACTACTTTGATTTGCCGATTAATTGATCAGAAATACCCCGATTACAACGCGGTTATTCCAACCAATAATCCCAATAAAATTCGCGCCAACCGAACTGAATTTTTGAATGCTCTTCGTCGAAGCTCCATTTATTCCAACAAAACAACCTACCAAGTTCGTTTGAAACTCACCGGAAATAAAATGGTCATCTCTGCGGAAGACTACGATTTCAATAATGCAGCCGTAGAAGAAATGCTGGTAGAGTACGATGGACAGGATATGGAAATTGGCTTCAATGCAAAGTTCCTGATCGATATGTTAACCAACATCGACAGCACAGATATTTCATTTGAACTTAGCATGCCCAGCCGTCCAGGATTGATGTTCCCCGGAGAAAACAACGGTGATGAGGAA
>JAIYBD010000109.1 GCA_027488715.1 Bacteroidota bacterium
GTAAGAGTTTTGGAAGAGCGGACTTACTTCAGTGATACCGTTACTCAAAATGGGGATGCTTCTTTTAACATTACCGTTCCTGCAGGATGTGCCAATGCCAAGGTTATGGTGTATTACACCGATAATGAAGCAGCGGCAGGTGCCAGTAGAGCTTTGATCAACGATCTAACCTTATCATTAACCGATGCAAATAACACTACTTATTTACCTTGGGCATTATTGAAATCTGGCAGAACAGCAGCATCGGTTTCAGCACCAGCCATCAAAGGAGTAGATAGTTTGAACAACCACGAAATGGTTGAAATTGATACCCCAACAGCTGGAAATTATACCATTCGTATCGCAGGAACTGCGGTTCCTCAAGGACCCGTAAAATTCTATGTTGTTTACCAATTCAAGTTGGCCGATCAAATTTTATTGACTTACCCCATGGGTGGTGAAAGTTTTGTTCCTGGTACTACAGAAACCATTCGTTGGGATGATGTTCCTAACAATACATCTCCTTACACGTTGGAATACTCTTTGGATGGTGGAACAACATGGTCTACATTATCCAATGCCATTGCAGCCAATCGTCGTTACTACAATTGGAGTATCCCCGCAAATTTGAATAGCGGAAACATGACCATGCGAATTTCACGTACAGGAGCTAGCGACGTTTGTAATGCACCGATGGCGCTCTACCCATTGCCTTCCAATTTACAAGTTGTGCGTTTGTGTGCCGATTCCATGGAAATCAGTTGGAATGGCGTAACTGGGGCCACTTCTTACGAAGTTTCTTTATTGGGAAGTCGTTATATGGATTCGGTTGGAACTACCACTGGAGGTGTTACTCGCTTGGCTTTTGCTGGTACGTTTTCTGGAACTCAAGAGTATTGGTACAGCGTTCGTGCCGTTTCTCCATTGGCCAAAGGAAGAAGAGCTAATGCTATTCGTAAAGCCCCTGGTTTTATAAATTGTACGCTTGCTACCGACATGGGAGTTACCAAGGTAGTTTCGCCAGCAAGCGGTTCGGTACCTATGTGCTCTGGTTCATTTACCGATTCTGTTCGAATTTGGGTGAAAAACTTTTCGAATCAACCTAAAAACAACATTCCGGTACATTATCGTGTAAACAACGGCACCATTATTACAGAAACATTAACGACCACCATTCCTGTTTTAGATTCGGCCCTTCACACGTTTAGAACCTCTATTTCTCAATCAACAGCAGGTACATTGCGAGTAGCAAGCTGGGCAACCCTAAGCGGCGATTTGAATCGTTTCAACGATACTGGATATGTCACTTTGAATTTGATCGGAGGAACTCCTCAAACCATTGGAAATTTATACAATTTCGATTCGGGCACTCGTGCACCAGGAACCACCAACTGTGAAGCTACATCTTCGGTTCTTCCTGGTGGTTACATCAATGAAGCAAATAATATTGTTGATAACATCGACTGGAGATTGTTTGGTGGAGCTACGACTTCAGCAACCACCGGTCCTGACTTCGATCATACCACGGGAACGGCATCGGGTAATTATGTTTATTTAGAGGCTTCGGCATGTTTTAGCAAAACAGCCATCATGCTAACGCCTTGCTTTAGCATTCCAACCGGTGGAATTCACGCTCTTCGTTTTTGGTACCACATGTTCGGCTCTTCCATGGGAGAATTGCGTGTCGACATCTTTGCAAATGGACAGTGGACCAATGATATCATGCCTGTTATTCGCGGTGATCAAGGAAATGCATGGAGAAGTCGAGATATTTCTTTAGCGGCTTATGCTGGTCAAAACGTATTATTCCGTTTTCGTGGAACTACTGGAACTAACTTTTATTCCGATATGGCTTTGGACGATATTGGCGTGGTTCAAACGAATGGAGTTAGTGCCACCAACGTTTCTTCTGATTTGGTTTCCATTTATCCAAATCCTGCGAAAGATGAAATCATGATTCAAGGAACAACCAACCAAATCACTTATCAATTGGTGGATGATTCAGGAAAAATTTGTTTGAAGGGGGCGACATCAAATTCAAAAATTGACGTTAAATCTATCCCCAATGGCATTTACTTCATTGAAATTCAAACCATTGAAGGATCATTCCGCAAAAAACTCATCATTCAGAGAAACTAATTCAAATTTGAAAAATTAGCCTTAATTTTGCGAGCAAATATCGATTATGAATCTTCACGAATATCAATCCAAAGAAATCCTCTCTAAATATGGTGTTGCCATCCAGCGAGGAATTGTTGCCAACACCCCAGAAGAAGCAGTTGCTGCCGCCAAAACCCTTTCCGAACAAACTGGAACAGGTTGGTGGGTTGTAAAAGCACAAATCCACGCAGGTGGACGTGGAAAAGGTGGTGGCGTTAAATTGGCTAAATCTTTGGATGAAGTTCAAAGTCGTTCCAACGATATCATTGGCATGCAATTGATCACTCCACAAACTGGTCCTGAAGGAAAAAAGGTTCATCACGTTTTGATTGCAGAAGATGTTTATTACCCTGGTGCTTCTGAAACAAAGGAATTCTACATGTCGGTTCTTTTGGATCGTTCAACGGGAAAAAACACCATCATGTATTCTACTGAAGGTGGAATGGATATTGAGGAAGTTGCACACAATACCCCACATTTGATTTTCAAGGAAGAAATTGATCCATTAGTTGGTTTACAGCCTTTCCAAGCTCGTAAAATTGCTTTCAATTTGGGCGTTTCTGGAGATGCTTTCAAAAACATGGTGAAGTTTGTTCATTCCCTGTACAACGCTTATACCGATATTGACGCAGCTTTGTTCGAAATTAACCCCGTTCTAAAAACATCTGATGATAAAATCATTGCTGTTGATGCGAAGGTTAATTTGGATGAGAATGCCTTGTATCGCCACAAAGATTTAGCTGCATTGCGCGATTTGAAAGAAGAAGATCCAACCGAAGTTGAAGCGGGGCAGTTCAATTTGAACTACGTAAAATTGGATGGAAACGTAGGTTGTATGGTCAACGGTGCCGGTTTGGCGATGGCCACCATGGACATCATCAAATTAAGCGGTGGTGAACCAGCCAACTTCTTGGACGTGGGCGGAACAGCATCCGCTGAAACGGTAAAAAATGCATTTCACATCATTTTGAAAGATCCCAATGTTAAGGCCATCCTTATCAATATTTTCGGTGGAATTGTTCGTTGCGATCGCGTTGCCAATGGTGTAGTGGAAGCTTATCAATCCATTGGTGATATTCCAGTTCCCATCATTGTACGTTTACAAGGAACCAATGCCGTTGAAGCCAAAAAAATCATCGATGATTCTGGCTTGAATGTTCACTCTGCCATTACGCTTCAAGAAGCAGCCGACTTGGTTCGTCAAGTATTACACTAAAATTTCAAAGCCCTCGGAATTCGGGGGCTTTTTTTTGCTTATGATTATTCGAATCTATCCTGAAAACCCAAATGAAAAGCATGTTCGCCAAGTAGCTAAAGCCTTGCGGGATGGAGAGATTGTGATTTTACCCACCGATACGGTTTACGCCTTTTGCGCCAGTGTAGAAAATCGGAAAGCTACGGAAATGATCGCTCGAATAAATCCGAAACACAACGACCCAACCACTTTTTCACTGCTTTGTTCGGACTTATCGCATTTGAGCGATTACTGTGCTCAAATTCCTAATCATCATTTCCGCATGATGAAGGCCCATTTACCTGGTCCATTTACCTTTATCCTCAACGCTAGTGCCTTGGTACCAAAAATTATTCACCGCAAGAAAAAGACGGTAGGGATTCGAGTACCTGATCATGCAGTGACAAGAGCGATCATTGAAGAGTTGGGGATGCCCTTACTTTGTTCTAGTTTAAAAGACGAGGACGATGTTTTGGAATACACCACCGATCCTGAATTAATTCATGAACGTTACGAAGAACGGGTATCATGGGTGGTTGACGGAGGAAATGGCGACCTTATTCCATCAACGGTGGTTGATTTAACAGATAATGAGTCCGTAATTCTACGGCAGGGAAAAGGAATTTTGAATTAATTACTGGAAGGAACCCGTGGAAAGGGTAGAATTTGTGGTTGAGTCTCCTTCAAAAGGATTGTTCTCGAGTGGATGATACACCTCAACTTTCACTTCAACAATTCCAGCAGGAACTAAACCAATTTTCTTAGCAGCACCATAGGAAAGATCGATGATTCTTCCTTTAACAAATGGACCACGATCATTAACCTTTACAATGACCTCTTCTCCGTTTCGAAGATTCGTAACTTTCAAAAGAGTTCCGAAAGGATAGGATTTGTGAGCACAAACCATAGAATCGGAGTAATGACGTTCACCGGAAGCGGTGAAACGGCGATTAGCTCCTTTTCCGTAATACGATGCCTTCCCAAATGCAACATGTGTACCATCGTTTCCGCCGGCTACAGCAAAGGCTGTAGAAGCAAAAAAGAAGAGTAACAATGAAACAATTTTTGTGAATCGCATGGGGTGCTGATTTTTGATGAAACAAAAGTAGGCACTTGAAATGGGAATGCCTGAAAATCAGCAGAAATTGGCGGTTTGGTTCAGAGTCTTTAACGGCTTAGCCGTTTCATTAAGATTCCATTAACAATCGGTTACGGAAAATTTGTTACCAACCGTCTTCACCCAACAGGGGAACAAATCGAAAATCTTGCAATTCCTCACGTTGAAATTCTTGAGCAGAAACGCGGGTAATTCGGATCATTTTTTGGGTATTTTTATCTCCTACAGGAATAACCATCAATCCACCTACCGCCAGTTGTTCCATCAAGGCTTGAGGGATATTAGGGCCACCTGCGGTCACAATAATTTTATCAAATGGTGCATATTGAGGTAAACCTAAAGTCCCATCTCCTAAAAAAGTATTCAATTGAAATCCAGCTAGATTTAAAAACTTCTTGGTTTTTGAATACAAAACCTTGTTTCTTTCGATGGAATACACTTTGGCACCCATTTTAGAAAGTACCGAACCTTGGTAGCCCGAGCCCGTGCCAATTTCCAAAACCTTATCTCTTTTTTTTATTTCCAAAAGCGACGTCATGAATGCAACAGTAAAGGGATGGGAGATGGTTTGGTCTTCTCCAATAGGGAAAGCCACATCTTCGTACGCTTTTTCGAGGAAGACGGTATCCAAGAACCAATGCCGAGGAACAGATTTCATAGCTTCAAGCACAGCATCCGAGGTAATCCCTTTTTGTTTGAGGGTTTCAATAAGTTGATTGCGTAATCCTTGCTGCCTAAAATTATCCTCTAAAGTCATGTAACAAAGGTAATCGTGCTTCCCCACTCTTTATGGAGTGTTGAAAAATGAAATAAAAGTGTACAATGCAGATTTTTTTTAGAAAATGTGGAAAGTTGCTTCAAAGGAATTGCTTTTTGAAGTGCCTTTGAGTTTATAAAATGCTTAAATTTGGGTTTTCCATGCTCATGAAGAAACTGAATATTTTTTTATTCTTCCTCCTTGTTTTGCAAAGTTGCGCAATCATAGATCCTGTCGAGAAAACCCCCGCTTACCTTTATTTGGCACCTTTCGAAGTCGTTGACTCCTCCTACGCCTACCATGGAAGCATTCGCCATCGAATCAAAGATGGTTGGGTTTACGTGAACGACGAATATTTGGGAGCTTTCGAATTGCCCGTTAAGGTACCGATTCTCGCCGAAGGTCCAACCAAAATTGTTGTTTCGCCCGGAATTTTGAGCAACGGAATCGCAGGAACACGCTCCATTTTTCCAGGTTACCGCCCTTTTGCTAAAACCCTTTCATTAACCCCATTAAAAACGGATACCCTTAACTTAAAAACATTTTATAATTCCTACCTCAAATTCGTGATTCTTGAAGATTTTGAATTAAGTAATTCTTTCGAAAACCTATTTAATGCCGATACAACATTTTATTTAGATACCATCAATCCTTATGAAGGGCGCAGGTCATTGGCATGGACCCTTGAAGATTCTTTCCCAACCGTGAATTTTAGGAATAAAACAGATCTCACTATAGAAGGAGGGGGACGACCTGCATTTATGGAATTGGATTACCGTTGCAATAATCCCTTTACTATTTTTCTTGAC
>JAIYBD010000232.1 GCA_027488715.1 Bacteroidota bacterium
AAAAATTGGAAACGATTGAAACGGCTCTACCCCTTAACTTTACTTCCGGGGAGGGGTTGTGGTCCCTGAGCTTGCCGAAGGGTAGTCCCTGTTTTCGAATCTTTTTTTGACTACCAAAGCCAATGGGCGGACGCAAAGCACAAAAAATATTCCCTCACGCCAACAACTCCCGAATCTCCTCCACCGTGAGCGACTTCACCAAACCGGCTTCCTCCTGAATCAGTTGGTCGCTCAAATACTGCTTGGCCGCTTGCAATTTCATGATCTTCTCTTCGATGCTGCCCTGCGTAATGTACTTGTAACTGAATACCGTTTTCGTTTGCCCAATGCGGTGCGAACGATCCACCGCCTGACGCTCAATGGCCGGATTCCACCACGGATCCATGATCATCACGTAATCGGCAGCGGTGAGGTTCAACCCCAACCCTCCGGCCTTCAAACTCAATAAGAAAATCCGATCCCGAGAGGCCGGACTCGAAAACTGTTCCACCTGCTGCTTGCGATCCGCTAAACTCGTGCTTCCATCCAAATAACAGTACGACCAACCGCGCTCCTCAAAAGCCCGACGTAAAATGGTTAAATGCTTAACGAACTGACTAAATACCAACACTTTGCTTCCGCGCTCCATCACCTCCTCAATGCGGTGCATCACCTCATTAAACTTCCCTGAACTGTGCGCATAATCGGGTTGCAACATGGCCGGATGATTCGCCAATTGCCGCAACATCGACAATCCCCTCAGCAATAAAAAGCGACTTTTGGCCAATCCTTCCGAACTCAACTGATCCAAATACTCGTTTCGGAATCCGTTCTTCACCTCTTCGTACACCTTTTCCTGCTCCTTGGTCATCGGACAATAAATCGTGCTTTCTACCTTTTCGGGCAACTCTTTGGCTACTTGCTCCTTGGTTCTTCTCAATAAAAAGGCATGCAAAATCTTGCGCAATTGCTCCGCCAATTCCGGCGCCTCTTGCCGATCCAACAACCGCTGGTACTTCTTCTCAAAAAAGGCCTGAGATCCCAACAATCCGGGATTCACAAAATTCATGATGCTCCATAAATCCAATACGCTGTTCTCCACTGGCGTCCCGGTTAATGCCAACTTCAACCTTGCATCTACCTGCAAAATGGCTTTGGTGGAAATACTATCGGGATTTTTAATCGATTGGGCTTCATCAATCACCATGATGTCCCAATCGACCTGCTTAAATAATTCAACATCGTTCCGAAAAATTCCGTAAGTCGTTAAATTGATATGATGAAAAAGGAAGGAACTGGTGGATTTTGCTCGATAAAATCCGGTATGTACATTCACCCGCAACTCCGGACTGAATTTATGGATCTCGTTCACCCAATTGAAAATTAAGGAAGATGGAACCACCAACAAAACAGGGCCCAACTCTCCCCTTTCGTGCAAAAGCGTGAGCAAAGAGATGGTTTGAAGGGTTTTTCCCAACCCCATATCGTCGGCCAAAATTCCACCGAAACCGTTGGATCGCAAAAAGCACAACCAATCGAGTCCGCCTTTTTGATAGTCGCGCAGGTTGGCTTTCAACGTCCTCGGCGATTCTACCGAAACCAAGGGTTTGGGATCGATGCCTTCGGCTCCCAAAATCTGAAACGGCCCTTCCTCTTCCTCCCACGATTGAACCGAAGCGAAATGGAATTTTTTTAACGAAAGCCCTTCTTCGGTTTCAGAACCCAGGTTGAACAAATCGGCCAATCGAGCAAACCACGTTTCTGGAATGAGCGCATATTGGCCGTTGGGAAGTTTAAACTCCCGCTCGCCCCGCAAAATGTACGGTTTGATGCTTAAAAAAGGAATGGTGAACGGACCCACCGTGAGCACCGCTTTTAAATCCAACCAATCCGATTCCGATTGAACGCTCATCTTCATTTCCGGTTTTCCCGGAAAGTAGGAGCGGCCATTGATTTCCATTTCAATGCGAATGCCCAATTCCGATAAAGCCTGAAAATGATCGGCAATCCAAACCGAAATATCGCCCTGAACGCCGTACAAACTACCGCTCCACAAAAACAAACCCCGTTCTTCTAAAATGGAACGAAGCTCTTTCTCCCTGCGGAAGTTTCGCTTGATTTTATGGATGAAAATTTCTCCGTTTTCCCACGTCAATTTCACCTCGGCTTGGTGCTTATCCTGATCGGAAAACACTTTTTTACCGTAATGCCATTCCCACAGCAAGCACTTTTGACCCGATAAATTCTCGGCAAGTTTAAGAACCACCAAAGGTTCGATTTTCTCTTGTTCGAAATGAATGCTTCCCTCCACCCGAATTTTGTACTTCTCGATTAAATTCAAGCCGAACGTTTCGTAAAACTGCTTTTCGGTTTGGGGAGGAACATGGATGTAATACTTGTCGATGAACGGTTTGAGCTTGGGTCCTTCAATTCCGTCGTAAAACGAAACGAGGCGATCCTCCACCAAAAACCAGCAAGGCTGATTCACGAGCACAAACGCCTCTTTTTTGGTTACTTTCAAAAGGGAATCCCGATGTCGAATGGTGGCATAATACCGGGTTCCTTCTTCATTTCGCTTGAAATGGAACAAGGCAGAAGCCTGATCATTGCACACTTCCACGGCCGTCCCCGCAGGGTAGCCATCTTTATCCATCAAGTAAATTCGCTGCCCCCGCAACAATTCGAACACTTTGATCAATCGTCGTTCGATGGCAGCCCGGAAAGCCGCTTTAATTTCAGGGGTGAATAGCTTGGAATTCGTGAAAAAATCGACGGGGCGTTGGCTCTTTTTCGTGAGGTGGGTGATGAGCTTTTGCTGTTCAATCTCGTCGAGCAAGCGAACGCACTCCAACTGAGCTTCACTGTAGGTTACCGGATATTGATGCAAGTTATTGGCATGCACTTTTTTGTGCGCCAACGAAAGGGTTCCCTTCGGGGTAAGCAATACCACATGCGCACTGAGCAAATAACCCAAGTACTCGTGGTGAAACACCGAAAAAACC
This sequence comes from Bacteroidota bacterium, assembly GCA_027488715.1. Taxonomy (GTDB): domain Bacteria; phylum Bacteroidota; class Bacteroidia; order UBA7662; family CANHCV01; genus CANHCV01. The sequence goes on from JAIYBD010000232.1 coordinate 2,982, forward strand.
AGTTCGTATTTTTCTTCTTGAAGCTGCATCGCCAACCCTATGAACGAAATTAAACTTCAAAAGTAAGTCTTTTTGTACAATTAAAAAAGCAGAAATCGAAGCGATTTGGCAAGGAAGAACTTACCTTTGCGCCGTGCTATTAGCTCCCGGAAACGAAGGAAAAATAACGCCCTCCAACCTTTTGGAAGGGCTTTTTGCGTTGTATCAACAGCGAAAGGAATTTCAAAAAATTCAATCGTTCGCCCAACAACGCACTCCCCTCTGCTTGAACCAAGTTCCAGGTTCCCTCAAATCACTGCTTTTCGCCGTTTCAGCACGTGCGGCCGGAACGCATCATTTGGCCTTGCTTCCCGACCACGAAACGGCCGCTTATTTCTTCAACGACGTGGAAGCTTTTCTTCCTCGAGAATCGGTTTTGTTTTTCCCCTCCACGGGAACGGAACCCTACGCCGAAACCGATCCGGATTCTTCTTCCCTTTTACTGCGAGCCGAAGTCCTCGATCAACTCTCCCAAAAATCCAAACAACCTCAAATCGTTGTTACCTACCCCGAAGCCCTGGCCGAAAAAGTCATCAATCGGCAATCGGTTGAACAAAACACCTTGGAGGTGGCCGTCGGCCAAACCCTTTCTACCGAATTCCTCTTCGAGGTTTTGGTGGAATACGGCTTTGATCGGGTGGACTTTGTATACGAACCCGGGCAATTCTCCATCCGTGGTGGAATCATCGATGTTTTTAGTTTTTCCAACGATTACCCCTACCGAATCGAACTATTCGGCGATGAGGTGGAAAGCATCCGAACTTTCGACGTTGAAAATCAACTTTCCATCGAAAATTTCAAGCAATTTCGTCTCCTTCCCAACGTGCAAAGGCAGTTGGCGCTGGAGCAACGTGCTTCCCTCATCTCCTATTTAGAAGGTAATCTCCACGTTTGGATTTCCGATTTCCAAATCATCCAAGAAACATTAGAATCCATCCAAGAAAAAGCACTGGAAGCTTGGGAAAAGCTGGGGCAATCCAACCCCGGCGAAGTTCGTCAATGGCCCATTCCGACCGAATGCTACGAATCGGTGAACAGTTTGGGCCAAGAATTAGAACGAGCCGCCTTGGTGTATTTTAGCTCCGCACCCACGGGAATCGAAAAACTAGAATGGGGAGCAACGCCCCAAACGGCCATTCGAAAAAACTTCGTGATGTTGGCCAATCAAATGCGGAACAACGAGAAAAAGGAAATTCAAAACATCATTTTTTTCGATAGCCGCGGACAATACGAACGGCTTTTTCGAATTTTTCAAGATTTGGAACACAAAGTGCCTTTCCATCCCGTTTTTGTCTCCATTCACGAAGGATTTATCGACCCGGGAACGGGCTTATCCATCTTCACCGACCACCAAATTTTCGAGCGTTACCACCGTTATCGCCTGAAAAATTTCAAGTTGAAGAGCCGCGCCCTCACGCTGAAAGAATTGAAAAATCTGCAGCGCGGCGATTTGGTGGTGCACATCGAGCACGGAATTGGTCGGTACGACGGCTTGGAAAAGCTCGATGTTCAGGGGAAATTACAAGAGGCCGTTCGTCTGCTTTACCGTGATAATGACTTGCTTTACGTGAGCATCAGCTCACTACACAAAATCAGCAAATATAGCGGGAGCGAAAATGCCGATCCCAAATTGAATAAACTGGGATCCGACGCTTGGGAGAAACTTAAAACCAAAACCAAATCGAAGGTAAAAGACATCGCCAAAGATTTGATTTTGTTGTACGCCAAACGTCGGGCGCAAAAAGGATTTGCCTTCGGACCCGATAATTATTTGTTGTACGAACTGGAATCGAACTTCATCTACGAAGAAACACCCGATCAGGCCAAGGCCATTCAAGCGGTGAAGGGCGACATGGAAAAGGAAATTCCCATGGACCGCTTGGTGTGCGGAGACGTTGGATTCGGAAAAACCGAGGTGGCCATCCGTGCCGCCTTCAAAGCCGCTTGCGACGGAAAACAGGTGGCCGTTTTGGTTCCAACCACCTTGTTGGCCTTCCAACACTACCGAACTTTCTCGGAACGATTGGCCGATTTCCCGGTAAAGGTTGACTATTTGAATCGCTTCCGATCGGCCAAAGAAACCAAAGAAGTGTATGACGCCCTCGAAAATGGCAAGGTGGATATCGTTATTGGTACGCATGCCATCGTTAGTAAAAATGTGAAGTTCAAAGATTTAGGCCTTTTGATTATCGATGAAGAGCAGAAGTTCGGTGTTTCGGTCAAAGAAAAATTGAAAGCCTTCCGGGTAAATGTAGATACGTTAACTTTAACGGCCACACCCATTCCACGCACCTTACAATTTTCTTTGATGGGTGCGCGAGATTTCTCGGTGATCAATACGCCTCC